>NZ_DBNGPQ010000135.1:0-10416 GCF_057122925.1 Umezawaea sp.
GGCTCGAGCTCGGCCTGATCCACCCGTTCCCCGAACCCGATCCCGCGGAGCAGCAGCGGGCGAAGACGTTCCTCGCCACGCTGGAGCGCTTCCTGCGCGAGCGGGTCGATTCGGAGCAGATCGAGCGCGATGGACGCATCCCCGAGCACGTCGTGCAGGGGCTGCGCGACATCGGCGCGTTCGGGATCAAGATCCCTCATGAGTACGGCGGGCTCGGCCTGTCCCAGTACACCTATGGCAAGGCGATGTGCCTGGTCGGCAGCGTGTCGAGCGCGCTCACCGCGCTGCTGTCGGCGCACCAGTCGATCGGCGTGCCGCAACCGCTGGCGCTCTTCGGGACGGACGAGCAGAAGCGGGAGTTCCTGCCGCGGTGCGCGGCGGGGGCGATCAGCGCGTTCCTGCTGACGGAACCCGACGTCGGCAGCGACCCGGCCCGGCTCGGCACGACGGCGACACCGACGCAGGACGGCGAGGCCTACCTGCTGGACGGTGTGAAGTTGTGGACCACCAACGGTGTCGTGGCCGAGCTGCTGGTCGTGATGGCGGCCGTTCCCGGCAAGGGGATCAGCGCGTTCGTCGTGGAGGCGGACTCCCCCGGCATCACGGTGGAGAACCGCAACGCGTTCATGGGTCTGCGCGGGCTGGAGAACGGGGTCACGCGGTTCCACCAGGTCCGCGTGCCCGCGGCGAACCGGATCGGCGAGGAGGGCGCCGGGCTGAAGATCGCGCTGACGACGCTGAACACCGGTCGCCTGTCGCTGCCCGCCCTGTGCGCCGCGGCGGCGAAGTGGTCGGTCAAGATCGCGCGCGAGTGGTCGTCGGAACGGGTGCAGTGGGGTCTGCCGGTCGGCAGGCACGAGGCCGTGGGCGGGAAGGTCGCGTTCATCGCCGCCACGGCGTACGCGCTGGAAGCCGTGGTGGACCTCAGCAGCGAACTGGCCGACGCGGGCGCGAACGACATCCGCATCGAGGCCGCGCTGGCGAAGCTGTACGGCTCGGAGATGGGCTGCCTGGTGGTGGACGAGCTGGTGCAGATCCGCGGCGGCCGGGGCTACGAGACGGCCGAGTCGATGGCGGCGCGCGGTGAGCGGGGCGTCCCCGCCGAGCAGGTGCTGCGCGACCTGCGGATCAACCGGATCTTCGAGGGCTCGACGGAGATCATGCACCTGATCATCGCGCGGGAGGCGGTCGACGCCCACCTCGCGGTGGCGGGCGACATCATCGACCCCGAGGCGGATCGGGGCCGCAAGGCCAAGGCCGCGGCGAAGGCGGGCGGTTTCTACGCCAGGTGGCTGCCGACGCTGGTGGTGGGCAGGGGGCAGGTGCCCGGCTCGTTCGCCGAGTTCGGTCCACTCGCGACACACCTGCGGTTCGTGGAGCGGTCGAGCAGGAAGCTCGCGCGGCACACGTTCTACGCGATGTCGCGCTGGCAGGGGAAGATGGAGCGCAAGCAGCGGTTCCTCGGCCGGGTCGTGGACGTCGGCGCCGAGCTGTTCGCGATCAGCGCGACGTGCGTGCGCGCCAAGGCGGACGGCGGCAACGCGGCGGAACTGGCGGACGCGTTCGCCAAGCAGGCGCGGGTGCGCGTGGACGAGCTGTTCGAGCGGCTCTGGACCAATTCCGACGACTCCGACGTGCGGCTGACGAAGAAGGTCATGGCGGGCGAGTTCTCCTGGCTGGAGGACGGGGTGCTGGACCCGTCGATCCCCGGCGCGTGGATCGCGGACTCGACGCACCACGAGTCGAGGGCCGACGACGTGCACCGGTCGACGCCGAGCGGGTGACCGTTACACGGGACAGGCGGTTGGTGTTGGCGCGGCGCCTGTCCCGTGCGGTCGTGAGGGGCTACGTCCCCCGCATCCCTTCACGACTCCCCGGTGCAACGGATCTAGATTCTCACCCTCCAGGAGGAGGCCCTGGTAACGCTAAGCCACATTTGACCCGGCGCGCCTGCGACGATTGGGTGAATCCCAAGGTGAGAGCTTCTCGCCTAATGTCAGAGAGTGATCGCTTCGCGCTGGTCGAAGACCAGGTCACGCGCCGCGGTGAGCCCCACGGCGAGCGCGCCACTGAGCACGGCCCCGTCCCCCAGCTCCCCCGCGACGATCCTCGGCACGAGCGGCGTCGTGCGGCGCAGGGCGAGGTCCATCGGCTCCTGGAGCAGCTCGATGTTCGTGCCGACGCCCCCGCTCAGCACGACCAGCTCCGGGTCCAGCACGGCGCTCACGGACGCCACCAGGTAGGCCAGCCGCTCGGCCTCGTCGTGCACGACCTCCAGCGCGCGGGTGTCGCCGGACTTCGCCAGCACGAACACCTCGCGGGCGCTGCGCACCTGCGTCAGCCCGATGGCCTTCGCCCGGTCCACGACCGAGTGCGCCGCCGCGGCCCCCTCGAACTGGCCCCGCACCCGCGGGTCCTCCTTGGACTCGGGGTACGGCAGGTAGCCGACCTCGCCCGCGGCCCCGTGCGCGCCGCGGAAGAGCTGGCCGTCGATCACGATGCCCATGCCGATCCCCGTGCCGACGGTGACCGTGACGAAGACGCCGATGCCCTTGGCCACGCCGAACTCCATCTCGCCGACGGCGGCGAGGTTCGCGTCGTTCTCCACCACGAGACCGGGACCGAGCACGTCCTCCAGCTCGTCCAGCAGGCCCTTGCGCTCCCAGCCGGGCAGGTTCGGCGCGTGGTGCATGCCCCGGCCCCGCGTGTCCGGCACACCGGGGCTGCCGACCACCTTCGTGATCACGTCGTCCAGTTCCAGACCGGCGTCGTTCACCGTGCGGACGGCCAGCTCGCGCACCTTCCGCACGAGCGAGTCCGCCGACCGGCACCGGTTGCGCTCGTCGACCCGCGCGATGACGGACCCCGCGAGGTCCGACACGGCGGCCCGGATGCGCTGCCTGCCGATGTCCACGCCGAGCACGTGCGCGGCGGCCGGGTTGGGCTCGTAGACCACGGCCGACCGGCCGGGCCCGGCCGTCGTCCGGCCCACGGGTCTCACGAGTCCGTGGCGCTCCAGGTCGAGCAGGGCCTGGCCGACGGTGGGCTTGGAGAGGCCGGTCTCCTTGGCGATCTGGGGCCGCGTCGACGGCCCCTCCAGGCGGAGTCGGTCGAGCACCGCGCGCTGGTTGAGCGCCCGCATCCCAGCGGGGGTGCCCACCTGAGGCGCTTTCCGCACGTTCAACTCTTCCTCCGTCACGGCAGTGGCTGCGATTCTAGTTCCGGAACAGCTCGACGACGGTGGCGCCACACCCACACCCGTACAGGCACTTGGAGCAGCAGGTAGACAGGTCAGCGGACAATTTGGTCAACCAATCTTGACAACGATGTCAGGGAGCGGTTGTGCTGTCGCGCGGGTCGAGCATCGAGTCAACCGGAAGGCGTGCGCAATGGGGCACATGCGGGCGAAGAGAACCCGTTTGGCGCTGGTCGGCGTCACTGTCACTGCAGTGGTCATGGGTAGCGTGGGAAGCTGGTCGCCCGTATCGGCCGCACCGGAAGAGCCAGCCGTGAGCGCAGACCTGTTCTCGTCCTCCTTCGAGGAGGGTCAACCTCAGCCCAAGTGGGCGAGCACGGTGGAAACCGATGCCCAGGGCAACCCCAAGGCGTCGGGCGTCAACGGCGCGGACTCGGTGAGCATTCCCGGCAACGTGACCGACAAGGTCGTCGGCGTGCGGGCGAACTCCGAGAACACGGCCAGCGACGAGGTGAAGGAGAACCTCGTCGACGGGAACGTCAGCTCGAAGTGGCTGACGTTCACCAGCACCGGCTGGGTGCAGTTCCAGTTGTCGGAACCGACGCTGGTGAAGCGGTACGCGCTGTCCTCGGCGAACGACGCGGCCGAACGCGACCCGAAGAACTGGACCCTGCTGGGTTCCACCGACGGCCAGACCTGGACGACGGTCGACACCCGCGCGGGCGAGGTCTTCCCGGAGCGGCAGCAGACCAAGGTCTACGACTTCGAGACCACGACCGCCTACTCGCACTACCGGCTGGAGATCACGGCCAACGCGGGCGGCGTGAACCTGATCCAGCTCGCCGAGGTGCAGTTCTCGGACGGCTCGGCCACGCCCGCGCCGGACAACATGCGCACGACGGTGGGTGAGGGCGCCACCGGCGGCTACAACGCCAAGGGCAGGGTCGGCTTCACCGGCGTGAAGGCGCTGCGCTACCAGGGCACGCACCTCGCCGAGGGCCGCGGCTACTCCTACAACAAGGTGTTCGACGTCGACGTGCCGGTCACCAGGACGACCGAGCTGTCGTACCTGGTCTTCCCGAGCTTCATGACCGACGACCTGAACTACCCGAGCACGTTCACCGCGGTGGACCTCGCGTTCTCCGACGGCACCTACCTCAGCGACCTCGGTGCGCGCGACCAGCACGGGTTCGAGCTGTCCCCCAGGGGCCAGGGCGCGTCGAAGGCGCTCTACACCAACCAGTGGAACCGGCTCGCGTCGGTGATCGGCTCGGTCGCCGCCGGCAAGACGATCAAGCGCATCCTGGTCGCGTACGACAACCCCGAGGGGCCCGCCAACTTCAACGGCTGGTTCGACGACATCACGATCAGGTCCGCACCGTCCACTCCGGACTACCAGCGGCCGACGGACTACGTCCGCACCACCCGCGGCACCAACTCCAGCGGTTCCTTCTCGCGCGGCAACAACTTCCCGGCCACGGCCGTGCCGCACGGCTTCAACTTCTGGACCCCGGTGACGAACGCGAGCTCCACGAGCTGGTTCTACGACTACGCCAAGTTCAACAACAGCGCCAACCTGCCGACGATGCAGGCGTTCAGCACCAGCCACGAGCCCAGCCCGTGGATGCGCGACCGGCAGACGTTCCAGGTGATGCCGTCGACCGGGACGCCCACCGCCGACCGGGCCGTCCGCGCCCTCCCGTTCAAGCACGAGAACGAGACGGACAAGGCGCACTACTACAGCGTGAAGTTCGAGAACGGCATGCGCACCGAGATCGCGCCGACCGACCACGCCGCGGTGTTCAGGTTCGGCTTCACCGAGAACACCTCGAACCTGGTGTTCGACAACGTGAACAACAGCGGCGGGCTGACGCTGGACGCCGCGACCGGTGTGGTGTCCGGCTTCTCCGACGTCGGCCTGTCCTTCGGCGCGACCCGGATGTTCGTCTACGGCACGGTCGACCAGCCCGTGAAGGCCGCGGGCAAGCTGACCGGCCAGGGCCGCGACAACGTGGCGGGCTACTTCCAGTTCGACACCAGCGCGCAGAAGACCGTGCACCTGCGGATCGCGACCTCGCTGCTGAGCGTCGACCAGGCGAAGAAGAACCTGGAGCTGGAGATCTCGCCGCAGGACACGTTCGACTCCGTGAAGCAGCGCGCGCAGCAGGCGTGGGACGAGCAGCTCGGCATCATCGAGGTCGAGGGCGCCAGCGAGGACCAGCTGACCACGCTGTACTCCAGCCTCTACCGGCTCTACCTGTACCCGAACTCGACCTTCGAGAACACCGGCTCGGCCGCGGCTCCGGTCTACAAGTACGCGAGCCCGGTGAGCCCCGCCACGGGGCCGAGCACGCCGACGCAGACCGGCGCCAAGATCGTCGACGGCAAGATGTACGTCAACAACGGGTTCTGGGACACCTACCGCACGACGTGGCCCGCCTACACCCTCTTCACGCCCTCGAAGGCCGGTGAGCTGGCCGACGGGTTCGTGCAGCAGTACCGCGACGGCGGCTGGGTGTCGCGGTGGTCCTCCCCCGGCTACGCGAACCTGATGACGGGCACCAGCTCCGACGTCGCCTTCGCGGACGCCTACGTCAAGGGCGTCACCAACCTCGACGCGCAGGCGACCTACGACGCGGCCGTGAAGAACGCGACCGTGACGCCGCCGAACGACGACGTCGGCCGCCACGGCCAGGCCACGGCCGGGTTCAAGGGCTACACGTCCACCACGACGAAGGAAGGCATGTCGTGGGCGATCGAGGGCTACCTCAACGACTACGGCATCGCCACCATGTCGAAGGCGCTGTACGACAGGGCCGCGGCGAACGACCCGCGCAAGCAGGAGTACCTGGAGAACCACGAGTACTTCACCAACCGCGCGCTGAACTACGTCAACATGTTCGACCCGGCCACGGGCTTCTTCCAGGGCCGCAACCCCGACGGCACGCGCCGGGTGCCCGCGGCGGACTTCAACCCGCAGGAGTGGGGCTACGACTACACCGAGACGAACGCGTGGAACCAGACGTTCTCGGTGCCCCAGGACGGCCAGGGCCTGGCGAACCTGTACGGCGGCCGTGAGGGCCTGGCGAAGAAGCTCGACGAGTTCTTCTCCACGCCGGAGACGGCCAAGTTCACCGGCTCCTACGGCGGTGTCATCCACGAGATGACCGAGGCGCGGGACGTCCGGATGGGCCAGCTCGGGCACAGCAACCAGATCTCGCACCACATCAGCTACATGTACGACTTCACCGGCCAGCCGTGGAAGACGCAGGAGAAGGTCCGCGAGATCACCCGGCGGCTCTACCTGGGCAGCGAGATCGGGCAGGGCTACGCGGGCGACGAGGACAACGGCGAGCAGTCGGCGTGGTTCCTGTTCAGCGCGCTGGGCTTCTACCCGCTCCAGATGGGCAACTCGACGTACGCGGTCGGGTCGCCGCTGTTCACCAAGGCGACGCTGAAGCTGGAGAACGGCAAGAAGCTCGTGGTGAACGCGCCGAAGAACAGCGCGAAGAACATCTACGTGCAGAACCTCAGGGTCAACGGCAAGGTCCACGACAAGTCGTACCTGAACCACGACGTGCTCGCGTCCGGCGGGACCCTGGACTTCGACATGGGCCCCAACCCGTCGAAGTGGGCGACCGGCGCGGACTCCGTGCCCCCGTCGCTCACCAAGGGCAACGAGGTCGCGAAGCCGTTGCGCGACATCAGCACCGCGGGCACGTTCACCGGTCCGGCGGCGGTGGTGGACGACACCTCGCTGACGCAGGCCGCGGTCGACGCGCTCCAGGTCGACCTGCCCGCCACCAAGGAACGGGCCGAGTACTACACGCTGACCTCCGGCACGGCCGCGGGTGACGCGAAGAACTGGGTGCTCAAGGGCTCGTTGGACGGCAAGACGTGGACCAAGGCCGACGAGCGCCAGGACCAGAAGTTCTCCTGGCGCCAGCAGACCCGCGCGTTCAAGATCGCCAAGCCGGGCTTCTACCGGTACTACCGCCTGGAGATCGCGGGCGGCGCCACCCTGTCGGAGTTCGAGCTGCTGGCCAAGCCCCCGGTGACGGCCACAAGGACGATCACCGAGCCGGTCGGCGGACCGTTGACCGTGACGTCCGGCGTGACGGTGGTCGACGGCGCGACGATCAGCGGGCCGGTCACCGTCAACGCGGGCGCGTCGCTGTACGTGTTCGGCGGCAAGGTGAACGGGCCGATCGCGGCCAACGGCGCGGGCGCCGTGGTGCTGGTGGACTCCGAGGTCGGCGGACCGGTCACCGTGACCGGCTCGAAGACCGGGGTGAACATCGAGAACACCAAGGTCGGCGGACCGGTGAGCATCGTGAACAACAAGGCGCCGGTGGTGCTCGCGGCGAACAGGATCGGCGGGCCCATGAGCGGGAGCGGGAACAGCCCCGCCCCGGTCAACAACGGGCTGCCGAACGAGGTCCAGGGTCCGAAGGCGGGGCAGCTCGCGGGCCTGTAGCACGTCGCTGGTAGAAGGGGGAGCCTCCTGGTGGAGGCTCCCCCTTTCGCTTCACCAGGACATCTCGCGGCAGCGCTGGGCCGAGTCGCCGGGCTCGACCTGGAGGGTGGCGTGCTCGATGTGGTACCGCTCGGCCAGCAGCGCCTGCGCGGTGCGCAGCACCTCGGCCGGGTCGACGTCGCGCTCGATGCTCAGGTGCGCCGACGCCACCTCCATGCCGGAGGTCAGCGTCCACACGTGCAGGTCGTGCGCCTCGGTCACGCCGGGCAGCGTCGCCAGGTCGGCCTGCACGGCGGCGACGTCCAGGCCCTCGGGCGCGTGCTGGAACAGGATGTGCAGCGCGTGGCGGGCCAGCTTCCACGTCCTCGGCAGCACCCACAGGCCGATCGCGACACCCGTGATCGGGTCGGCGTAGCGCCAGCCGAACACTAGCGTGACGAGGCCGCTCAGCAGCACGCCGACCGAGCCGATCAGGTCGGCGAGCACCTCCAGGTACGCGCCCCGGACGTTGATGCTCTCCTTCGCGCCGCCGCGCAGCAGGAGGAAGGAGACGACGTTGGCGCACAGACCGAGCAGCGCGGCGAGGATCACCGGCAGCGCGGGCACCGAGGGCGGGTCGCCGAAGCGGCCGACCGCCTCGTAGACGACGTACCCGGCGACGCCGAACAGCAGCACCGCGTTCGCCAGCGCCGCGAGGACCTCCGCGCGGTACATGCCGAACGTCCGGTTGAGCCCCGTCGTGGCGCGGCGGGCGACCATGATCGCGGCCAGCGCCATGCCGACCCCGAGCACGTCGGTCAGCATGTGCGCGGCGTCGGAGATCAGCGCCAGCGACGACGTCGCCAACCCGACGGCGAACTCGACCACCATGAAGACCGCGCCGATGCCGAAGGCGATCCACAGCTTGCCGATGTGCTTGCCCGAAGCGCTCGCCGCCTCCGCAGGCGGCACACCGTGCCCATGCCCGTGACCCATGCGAGCAACATATAGCGACATGCGCATGTGTGCAATGTGACCGACTACTGACGCCAGGTAGGCCCCGCCAGGCGTCCCAGCACGCGGACGGCCTTCGGCGACAGGCGGCTGCCGAACCGCGCCAACCGCGACTCCGGAGTCACCGCCACCACCAGCCGATTCTGCCGAACAGCGCGGACCACCGCGGTGGCGACTCGCTCAGGTCCGTACCCGCGCAACTGGTAGGTCCTGGTCACCGCGTCCCTTTTCACCCGTTCGGTGTCCGCGTCGACGCCCGCGAACGTGGCGCTGCGGGTGATGTCGGTGTGCACGATGCCGGGGCAGATCGCGCTGACCCCGATCCCGTTGGGCTTCACCTCCTCGGCCAGGCACTCCGCCAGCATCAGCACGGCGGCCTTCGTCGCCGAGTACGCGGGCAGCGCCTTCGACGGGAAGTAGCTGGCCATCGACGCCGTCACGACGACGTGCCCGCCCTCGCCCCGCTCCACCTGGAGCGGCAGGAACGCCCGCACCGTGTGCACGACGCCCCACAGGTTCACGTCCACCACGCGCCGCCAGTCGGCCTCGGACGTGTCCAGGAACGCCCCGGCCACCACCACGCCCGCGTTGGCCATCACCACGTCCGGCACCCCGTGCTCGGCCCGGATCCGCTCCGCCACGGCGTGCACGGCCGCACCGTCGGCCACGTCCACCTCGTACGCGTGCCCCCGCACCTCCCGCGCCGTGCGCGCCGCGGCCTCGCCGTCCACGTCGAGCGCCAGCACCTCCGCCCCGTCCACCGCGAACGCCAGCGCCGTCGCCCGCCCGATCCCGCTGCCCGCCCCGGTGATCACGACCAGCTCCCGCCTCGCCGGCGTGCCGTCGACGAACTCGGTGATCATCCGCGCCACCGCCGCGGGGTGCGTCCGGGGCGCCCAGTGCGACGCGTGCAGCGACCGCCGGGTCAGCTCCGGCACCCACGGCTCCGCCGCGTCGAGGTGGCCGGCCTTCACGAACGGGTCGCGCCGCAGTTCCACCTGGAGCACCGGGACCGACACGGTCACCGGTTCAGGGGACTTCCCCACGTTCGCCCGGTACAGCCCCAGCCCGTTGACCAGTTCCCGGTGCTGGGCGCGCAGCAGCCTCCGCACGGTCCTGCTCCGCCACACCAGCTCGGGCACCACCGGCACCCGGAAACCCGCGATGTACCAGGAGTGCCTCAGCAGGTTCAGCACCTTCACCGGGTGCCGCCGGTTGCGCCGCACCCAGTCGCTGACGTGCCCCAGCGACGGCCCGGAGATGCTGGTGAACGACGCGAACAGCTCGGGGTACCGCTCAACGGCCACCCAGGCCTGCGTGGACCCCCAGTCGTGCCCGACCAGGTGCACCTTCCGACCGGGCGCCACGGCCCGCACCACAGCGGCCAGGTCCTCCCCCAACCGCTCAACCCGGTACCCGCTCAGCTCAGCGGGCCGCCTAGACCCCCCAGACCCGCGGGTGTCGTACCGAACGACGTGGAACCGCCCGACCAACCCCGCGACCACCCCGTCCCAGACGGCGGAGGTGTCAGGGAACCCGTGCACCAACACCACCACGGGCGCACCGGCCTCCCCCTCCTCCAGCACTCGAAGCCGCAGGTCACCAGCCACAACCGAACGTTCCCGCACCGGCTCCATGCCACCCGAGGGTAGGGGGTGAAAACCCGTGCCGACAGTGCGCTAGGATCATTCCAACAGCTACGGCCCCCGTAGCTCAGGGGATAGAGCACCGCCCTCCGGAGGCGGTGGCG
>NZ_DBNGPQ010000136.1:0-42132 GCF_057122925.1 Umezawaea sp.
GGTCGCCCTGGCGGCGAAGGTCCTCGTGATGGACCTCGACGACGCGGGCGACTCCGCGCGTTTCCCGATCCGCGACCGCGACGGGAGGTTCCCCGCCCCGTTCGACACCATCCTCGCCGACGCGGACGTCCCGCCGGCGGCGACGATCCACCACCCCGGACAAGGCGGCGAACCAGAACCGGTCAGCGGGCTCGTAGCGGACCGGACCCGCCAGCTGCCGTCGACGTACCGCGTTCTCGTGCCGCAGCACGAACAACTCGCCATCCTTGGCCGTCTCGCTGCGCAGCACCGCCGACGGGACGCACTTCCGAGCGGTAGGAGCACGGCCCGCGGGCACCACAGCGGCGACGCTCTAATGCTCGCCTCAGGTTGGTCGGGGACGATGACCGGCAAAAGCATCGACCGGAGGAGGCGGGCAGGCGTGCGGATCATGATCGCGGATGACGAGGCGGCCATCCGCGAGTCGCTGGAGCGGGTGCTCCAGGTCGAGGGTTACGACACCAGCACCGTCGCCAACGGTCTCGCCGTGCTCGACAAGCTCGGTGACGACGCGCCGGATCTGCTGATCCTCGACGTGATGATGCCCCGCCTCGGCGGGTTGGAGACCTGCCGGCGGTTGCGGGCGGCGGGTCGGGACCTGCCGGTGCTGATGCTGACCGCCCGTGATCAGGTCTCCGACCGGGTGGCGGGGCTGGACGCGGGCGCCGACGACTACCTGCCCAAGCCGTTCGCCATCGAAGAGTTGCTGGCCAGGGTCCGGGCCCTGCTGCGCCGCCGCGCACCGGGCGACGACGAGTCGCAGGTCCTGACGTTCGCCGACGTCCGGGTCGATCCCGACAGGTTCGAGGCGTGGCGGGGCGGGCGGCCGCTCCGCCTGACCAGGACCGAGTTCTCCCTGCTGGAGGTCCTCGTGAGCAACGCGACCCGCGTGTTGACCAGGGGCGCGCTGTTCGAGGCGATCTGGGGCTTCGACATGAGCGTCACCGCCAACAACCTCCAGGTGTACGTGAGTTACCTGCGCCGCAAGATGGAGGCCGGGGGTGAGCCGAGGTTGATCTACACGCTGCGCGGCCTGGGGTACACGTTGCGGGAGACTCCTCCGTGAGCAGGCCCGCAGGCCGGGGCCCGCGCGGGCTGACCCGTTGGTGGCGCAGGCGGTCCCTGCGGAGCAGGCTGACGGTGATCGCGGCGACGGCCATCGCGGTCAGCGTGTTCATGGCCTTCCAGGTGGCCAGCGAGCTGCTGGACTGGGAGTTGCGGAACAGCGCGGAGGATCAGCTGCGCGCCGACTCCCGCGTCCTGGCGACGAACGCGGAGCGCGCGGGTCTGGCGCAGGTCCAGCTACCGCCGTATCCCGGATCCGGTCGGCTGGTGCGGGTCATCCTGGCCGACGGCTCGATCCGGACGCCGGACGGCCAACCGGCGCTGCCCCCGGTCAGCGAGCCCGCCGGGCGCGTGGCGCAGGGCGCGTCGGCCGACCTGGTGGAGGCGGACGACAGCGACGACGACGGCTACCTCATCTACACGCTGCGGGCGACCGGCGGCGCGATCCAGGTGGCCCGCGCCGCCGACGACAGCCCGATCAACCAGTTCGGGTTCGGCATGCTGCTGATCGGGCTGCTCTGCGCGGTCAGCGGCGGACTTGTCGGGCGGGCCGTGGCGCGGACCGGGCTGGCACCGATCGACCGGCTGACCGCCGCCGCGGTCCGCGTCGCGCACACCAGGGATCTCGACGCCGACATCCCGGACGAGGGCGGTGGGGAGATCCGGCGGCTGATCCAGTCGATCAACGACATGCTCGCCGCGCTCCGGGACTCCCGGCGGGCTCAGCGGCTGCTCGCCGAGGACGCCGCCCACGAGCTCAAGACCCCGCTCACCAGCCTGCGCCTCAACATCGAACTGCTGATCCGGCTCGATCGGCGCGGCGCCCTGGACAGCGCCCTGCCTGCGGAGAGCCGGACCCGGCTGCTCAACGACCTCGGCGCCCAGGTGGCCGAGTTGAGCACCCTCGCGGCGGAGCTGACCGACTTGGCGCGCGGTGACGTCAGCGACGAGAGCACCGAACTGCTCGACTTCGCCGACGTGGTGGTGGCCGCCGCGACCCAGGTGCGTTCCCGCGTTCCCGACATCGAGATCGCGCTCGACGTGACCCCCGTGCGGGTGAGCGGGCGGCCCGCCGCGCTCCAGCGGGCGGTGCTCAACCTCATCGACAACGCGGGCAAGTGGTCCCCCGCGGACCAGCCGGTGCAGGTCCGGCTCCGCGCCCAGGGCGCGTCGGCGGTGCTCGAGGTCGACGACGCCGGGCCGGGCATCGACGCCGCCGACGTACCGCGGGTGTTCGACCGGTTCTACCGCGCCGACAGCGCCCGTGCGTTGCCGGGATCCGGTCTGGGGCTGTCGATCGTGCAGCGGGTCGTCGACGCCCACGGCGGCCGGGTCACCGTCGCCCGCTCCCCACGCGGTGGCGCACTGCTCCGGGTCGACCTTCCGACCGCCCCGATCGCGCAGCGCGCCGCAGGACCGCAGGGCCTGTGAAAAAGATCCGGGACGGGCCTGGGGCCCGTCCCGGATCTCGTTCGTGCCGCCGCGCTCACCGTTGCAGCGCGGGCTCCTCATCGTCCACGAGCGGCCGTCGACCGTCCGGCAGCTCCACCGGCCGGGACAGCCTGCTCGGCCACCACATCCGCCTGCCGATCAGCAGGGTGAGGGCGGGCACCAGGACCGACCGCACCAGCAGCGCGTCGAGCAGCACGCCGAAGGCGACCAGGAACCCGACCTCGATCAGCATCACCAGCGGGAGCGTGGCGAGGACCGCGAACGTGGCCGCCAGGACCAGGCCCGCCGAGGTGATGACGCCACCGGTGGCGGAGAGGGCTTTGAGCATGCCCTCCCTGGTGCCCAGGCGCACGGCCTCCTCCCTGGCCCGGCTGGCCAGGAAGATGTTGTAGTCGACGCCGAGCGCCACCAGGAACAGGAACGCCAGCAGTGGCACCGAGTAGTCGACGCCCTTGAACCCGAGGATCGTGTCGAAGACGAACACGCTGCCGCCGAAGGCCGCCGCGAACGAGACGACCACGGTGGCCATCAGGACCAGCGGGGCCACGACCGCTCGGAGCAGCAGCCCGAGGACGAGCAGGACGACGGCCAGCACCAACGGGATCACCAGCTTCTCGTCGCGGCTGGTGGTCACCTCGGTGTCGAGGTTCTCCGCGCTCGGCCCGCCGACGATCGCCTCCGCCCCGCTCACCGCGTGCACGGCGGTGCGCACCCGCTTGATCGTGTCGTACTCCGCGTCGGTGTCCGGCGCGTCCGTCGGGAACACGGAGATGTCGGCCCAGCCACCGCTGGTCTGCCCTGGCACGGCCATCGCCACACCGGGAGTGCCCTTGACGACGTCGAGCACCCGGTCCTGGTGCGCCGGTCGCGTGAAGACCGTCATCGGCTGGCCGCCGAGCTCCGGGAAGTGCTGGCGGAGAACGGTGAAGCCGGTGACCGACTCCGGCGCGGACACGAACTGGTCCTGCTCCCGCAGAGCGCTGGTGTTGCCCGTCAGCCCGATGGCGAGCACGCCCAGGACCGCGAGCGAGCTGAGCGTCGCCACCCACCGACGGCGGCTGATGGCGGCGCCGAGCCGCACCCACAGTCCCGGCTTCTCCTGCACGGCCGTGCCGAGCCGCGGGATGGCAGGCCAGAAGATCCGCCTGCCGAGCACCACCAGCAGCGCCGGGAACAGCGTCAGCATGGCCACCAGGGCGCACAGGATTCCAGCAGCACCGACCGGGCCCAACCCACTGGTGCTGTTCAGGTCCGCGACGAGCAGGCAGAGCAGGCCTGCGATCACGGTGGCCGCGGACGCGACGATGGCGGGCGCCGCGCCGCGCAGGGCGTGGACCATCGCGACCCGGACGTTCTCGTGGTGGTGCAGTGCTTCCCGGTACCGGGCGATGAGCAACAGCGCGTAGTCCGTGCCGACGCCGAACACCAGGATCGTCAGCAGCGCCGAGTTCTGGTCGTTGATCACGATGCCGAAACCCTTGACGAGCAGGTAGACGGTCGCCATCGAGGTCAGTGCGGCCGCGCCCACGGCCACGAGCGGGATGAGCCACAACACCGGGCTGCGGTAGGTGAGGATCAGCAGGAGCGTGACGACGAGGACGGTGGTGAGGAGGACCTGGAGGTCGATGCCGTCGAAGACGGCGTCCATGTCACCGTCGATCGCGGCCGGGCCGGTCACGTCGAGTTCCAGGCCGGCGGGGCGGTCCTCCGCGGCGTCGCGCAGCGGGCCGACGATGGCCTCCGGGGCGCCGTAGGCCGTGCTCACGTCGAGGGTGAACATCATGGCCTTGCGGTCGGTGGAGGGTGTCGTCCGTGGACCCTCGTCGTCCTCGCCCGCCGGGGCCGCCACCTTCGGCGGGTACCGCTTGGCCAAGGTGTCGTAGTGGCGCTCGACCGTCGCGCGGTCGGCGTCGGTCATCTCGCCTGCGCGGTGGTACACGAAGACGAACGTGTTGTCCTCCCCGCCGGGGAGACTGTCCTCCAGCACCGCGACCTTGGTGGACTCGGCGTTGGCAGGCAGGGTGTCCACGGCGCTGTCGGTGGTGACCGAACTCAAATTCCCGCTCAGCGGCACCATGATCACCGACAGCGCGACCCACAAGCCGATCACCAACCACGGCACCCACCGGCCTGCCAACCGACCGGCCGGCGCTTTCCCGGGCGGCGCTGCGTTGACTGCCATCACTAGCCTCCTACACAAGGGTTACATCGCTTGTCCGACGCCGACTTCCTACCGAGCGAATCTGAGAGGACCGTTAATGCGGCGCTCAGACCGGTTGCCCGAACCAGGTGTCGCGAGCGCCGGCGTGGTGTCGAGGTTCTGCCCGCGCATCGCCGTAGCGGCAGCCATTTGTCGAATGGCGCTCCGGGAAGACGTACCGTGGTACCACCTTCCTCCCGAAGATGACGACCGCGGTACGACGAAACGGGACGGAATTCGGCCTAGCGTTCAGGCCATGAAGAAACCTGATAGTCCACCGTGGAGGTTCGGGGCGGCCACCACGGTGCTGGCGATGGCGTTCACTGTGGTCGCCGCCTGCGGGACGGACACCGGAAACGAGGCGGCGCCCGCCGCGGCGGGCTCGCACAGCGCGCACGCGGGCGAGCCGTCGGGTCCACCGCAGCCGCTGCGCGCGGGCGAGCGGTTCCTCGACCTGAGGATGACCGAGGCCTACACGCCCGCGCCGCCGGAGGGCGGCACGGACGAGTACCGGTGCCAGGTGATCGATCCGGGCCTGACCAAGACGGCGTTCCTGACCGGGACCCAGGTCGTGCCGGAGAACATCGCCATCGCGCACCACGCCGTCGTGTACGCGGTGCGGCCGGACGTCGCCGCCTTGGTGCGCGAGCAGGACGAGAAGACCCCCGGCCTCGGCTGGCGGTGCTTCGGCGGGACCGGCGTGCCCGGCGCCGACGTGGAAGAAGAGGAGGGGAACGCGGCGTGGGTGGACACCTGGACGCCGAACGCCACGGAGACGCTGTTCGCCGATGACGCCGGCTTCAAGCTGGAGGCGGGCAGCCTGATCATCCTCCAACTCCACTACAACCTGCTCGTGACCGATGGCAAGTCGGCTGGGTCGGATCGCACGGCGGTGCGGCTGCGGCTGACGGACGGCACGCCGCAGACCCGTGAATTCGTCACGTGGCCGCTCGACGCGCCGACCGACCTGCCCTGCACCGCCGACGAGTCGGGTCCGCTCTGCGACCGGGCGGCCTCGATCGCGGACGTGACGAAGCGGTTCGGGGAGGAGGTCGGCAGCACCGCGGACGAGCAGCTGGAGGAGTGCGGCCAGAGCGCGCCGAAGCCCGGCAACACGCAGACCTGCGACCACGCGGTGCCCGCGCCGATGACGCTGTTCGGCGGTTTCGGCCACATGCACCTGCTCGGGCGGGCCATCAAGGTCGAACTCAACCCCGGCACGCCGAACGCCGAGGTCGTGCTGGACGTGCCGCGGTTCGACTTCGACGACCAGCGGCTGATCAAACTGCCGTCGCCGGTGGACATCGGTCCGGGTGACACGCTGCGGGTGACGTGCACGCACGACGCGGGGCTGCGCAAACTGCTGCCGCAGCTGAGCAAGCTGCCGCCGCGCTACGTGGTGTGGGGCGACGGCACCAGCGACGAGATGTGCACGGGCATCATGACGGTCTCCCTTCGCGAGTCCTGACGAAGCGTCGAACGTGTGACCTCACCGAGGTCGACAAGCGAAAACACCACTGTTCGCGCTCAGGAGGCACCGTCTTGCCAGATCCAACACGCCGCACGGTCGTCTGCGGCCTGCTAGCCGGTCTGGTCGCACCGATTTCGCTGACCGCCTGCTCCTCCGGGACACCCGCCGCCAACCCGCCCGCCGGAGGAACCCCCGGCTCCGGTGGCGCGCCGTTGGCCGAGCTGGCCGACGTCCCGGTCGGCAGCGGGGCGATCGTGGACGGACCGTCAGGCAAAGTCCTGATCGTCCGGCCATCGGAGAACGAGGTCAAGGGGCTCAACCCGGTCTGCCCGCACGCGGGCGTCATCGTTTCCAAACCGGTGGGCGGCACCATCACGTGCCCCGGCCACGGCAGCGTCTTCGACGCCGCGACCGGCGACAAGAAGAAGGGGCCGGCGAACACCGGCCTGACCCCGATCCCGGTGAAGATCAGCGGCGACTCGGTCGTGACCGCCTAGAAAGGTGTCGAACGGCCTGCGGGAACTCGGCGGGCCGTTCGACATGGGGGCAGTGGCCGCTGTCTCGCCGGAGAGATCGGCGCTGCCTCGGAACGCGGCAACAGCTTTGTCGACGACCCGCTCCGGGTACTGCGTCGCGCGCCCGGTGCGGGCAGCGGAGCGGATCGGCTGGGAACTTCATCCCGTGCACCCGACGGACGCACGCTGAACCGGCCGGGTGAGCCTCAGGTCGTAGGCGAGGATGACGGCCTGGATCCGGTCCCGTGCGCCGATCTTGGCGAGCACCCGCCCGACGTGGGTCTTCACCGTCGACTCCGCCAGCGTGAACCGCTGCGCGATCTCGCCGTTGGTGAGGCCGTGGCCGATGGCGACGAGGATCTCGCGCTCGCGGCCGGTCAGGGAGGCCAGCCGGGGATCTTCCCGCGCTGGCCCGCAGAGGTCATCGCCGAGCCGGTCGACGAACGCGTCGAGCAGCCGCCGGGTCAGCGCGGGCGCGATCACCGCGTCCCCGGCGGCGACGGCCCGGATGCCGGCGAGCAGCTCCTCGGGGCGGATGTCCTTCAGCAGGAAACCGCTTGCCCCGGCCCGCAGCGCGGCGAGCGCGTACCGGTCCACGTCGAGCGTCGTCAGCACCAGGATCCGCGAACCGGCGGCGACGATGCGCCGGGTGGCCTCGATCCCGTTGACGCCCGGCATGCGGATGTCCATCAGCACCACGTCGGGACGCAGCTCGGTGGTCCACCGAACGGCCTCGGCGCCGTTCTCGGCCTCACCGACGATCTCGGTGTCGGGGGTGCTCTCCAGCAGCATGCGAAACCCGAAGCGCTGAAGCGGCTGGGCGTCCACCACGAGCACAGAGATCATGAATGGCTGCCTTCCAGGGTCGCGTGGACGGTGCGGCCGCCGTCCGACGCGAGGGCTGCGCTGACCGTCCCGCCTTCGAGCGCGGCGCGTTCGGCCACGCAGGCGAGGCCGAGACCCGCGTCGTCCGGCGATGCCCACTTCGTACCGAACGAACCTGAGACGATCGTTAGAACGGCGCTCAGGGCGGTTGGCCACCGGCAATCCGCGCTTCGCGAACGGTTCCGGTGTCCTGCCCGCCACGGGCAGGACACCGGTCCGCAGGACCAGCCGGGGTTCCTGCTCGACTACAACGGCACCGAGCACGCGCGGCCGCACCGGATGCTCACCGGAGCCTTCACCCTCAAGCGGGTGCGGTCGCTCCAGCCCTACGTCGAACAGGTCGTGACCGAACAGGTCGACCAACTGGAGGGGGCGGGCCCCGGCGCGGATCCGCTGCCGGAGGTCGCGCTGCCGGTGCCGTCGAAGGTGATCTGCGAACTGCTCGGGCGTGCCCTACGCGGAGCGGGAGGAGTTCCAGTTCCGCACCGAGGCATCACCAACGCACGACCGCTGCACGCGCTCCCACCACCGATCACCGACCTCTACGCCCGTCGACGGCAACGGTCGAACGGCACGACGACGCCCTCCCCCGCGTTCGTGTCGATCCTCTCCGTGTCGACCGGACTCACGCCGTCAGCCGAACAGCGCCGGACTGCTCGACTACTTGGTTTCCCCCACGGCGTGCTTGCGCAAGGTCTCCAGGACGGCGATCACCGCGAACGCGACGGCTCCCGCGGCTACGGCGGCGACGTAGCACCACGGTGCGGGGAGGTAGTTGGCCGCCACGAGCGCGTTCGGGCCCTTGTCGGTGAAGGCCCGAAAGATGATGGCGATCGGCCCTTCCCAGACTCCCACGATCAGCGTGAGAAGCAGTGCCAGCCGGTACCAGCCGTCGTCCACGAGCCACCTCCATCAGGATACGAACGTATCAACCTCATCACTCACAATTGGCTATATCAAGGCACAATGAGTCAATACGTCACGGTATTGACGTCAAGTATCGTGAGGATGTGCGTGACGAAATGAGCTGCCGCGTCTGCCGTGGCCCGGTGCGGCCGGCTTCGCGCGGCCGTCGCCCTGTCTACTGCTCCCGCGCCTGCCGGGCTCGGGCGTACCGGTCGCGCAAGAACCCGCCGGTCCCGGTGGTCGTCGACGAGCCGACCGCGCGTCAGCGCCGGATCGTCGAGGCGGTCTGGCGCATCGCCGCCGAGCGCGGCCTGGACATGGCCACCGTCCGGGAGATCGCCGTCGAGGCGGGCGTGTCGGCGCGGGTGGTCCAGTACCACTTCAAGGGCAAGCACGACCTGCTGGTCGTGGCGCTGCGGTTGCTGCACCGCGACAACGAGCGTCGGGCTCGAGACCGGATCGCCGCACTGCGCGACGCGTCGAATCCCAGGGTGCTGCTGCGTGCCGCGCTCGAAGAACTGCTCCCGCTCGACGATCAGCGCCGCACCAGCCTGCGGGTGATGACCGCCTACTACACGCGGAGTCTGATCGATCCCGCGCTGGCATCGGTCTTCCTGCACGACGGGAGTCCTTTGGAGAACATGGTCACGGCCCTGATCTCGGCGGCCGGGCCCCGGCACTCGATCGACGCGGCCCGCGAGGCCGACCTGCTCGTCGCCGGGGTGACCGGGCTCGGCCTTGACCTGCTGCACCAGCGCCGCACCCGAGCAGACGTGCGGCGCACCCTGGACTACCACCTGGACCGAATCCTGCAAGCTCAACCATGACCGCGCCCTACCCCGCTTCGCTGTCCAGCGCCGAGACCGCCCCGTCGATCGTGCATCCGGCGGAGACGGTGCAGCCGCCATCGGCACGCGAGCCGATCAGCGGTCCGAGACGTCCGATGGTGTGGAGCACCGTCAGGGCTTGTCGCGGGGACGGCCATCACGACGTGGCGGTCCCCGCTCCCGGCAAGCGGTTGGCCGAACCGGGGTGCCCTCGGCCAGTCCCACCAGCACGACGTTCGTGATCTTCCCGGTGAACGCGTTTCCGCCGCCGTCGTGTGAAGAGCCGTGCCAGGCCGTGGTTCGCAGCCGCCTGCTCCGCTTCCCTCATGCGCTGCCGGACGATGACCGGATCGTGGCTGTGGTGCGAGTGCATCGCGGCACCTCCCGGTGGTGGTCGACGCGGTGGCCCACCCCTCTGAAGGACCACCGCACCACCGACGGTGGGCGCTGTGCGTTGAGCAGCCGTCGACGAAACGTTGAATTCCCTCGTCAACAGCGGTACGAAGGGCGGAGGGGGAATGTGGTGGACGTGGAGTTCCGGGTCCTCGACGGTGTCGAGGCCCGTGTGGGCGGCAGGCGGCTGCCCTTGGGGCACGCGCGCCAGCGGTGCGTGCTGGTCGCCCTGCTGGTGGACGTGAACCGGGCGGTCACGGTCGACCGCCTGCTGGAGCGGGTGTGGGACGAGAAGCCGCCCCTTCGAGCGCGGTCCGTGCTGCGCACCTACGTGTCGCGGCTGCGGAAGGCGCTCGCCGACACCGGGGCGACCATCACCCGGCGGGACGGTGGCTACTCGCTCAACGTCGCGCCCGACACCGTCGACCTGTGCCTGGCGTGGACCGTCCACCGCGCCGAGGGCCCCGAAGCGGCGCTCGACCACTACCAGGAGGCCGTCGACCTCGCTCTGCGCACCGACTACCGCGTCGAGGAGGCCCGCGCCCACGAGGGCATGGCGGAGGCGCTGCGGGAACTCGGCCGCGTCGAGGAGAGCAGGAGCCACGCCGGAAGGGCGCGAGCCATCCGCACCTGGCAGTGCGACAAGACGACGCGCCACCAGCCGGGGTGAAGGAGGAGCCTCACCCCAAGGCCGCGTAGCTGTTGCCGCGCAAGGAAAATGAGGCGTGGTCAGTCTGAGGCGCAGCGGTGTCGTGCTTGCCGGAAATGTCGTCCGCGCTGGTCAGACGGCCTGGTGGCACTCGTTGTAGGACGATGGCCGGCCATGCTGCTGCGGCTGGTCTGCGATTCTCCCGCTGATCAGGCGTTCCTCGCGGCATCGCTGCACCGGCATCACGTCGCCGCGCGACGGCCGTCTCGCCTCGTCCGGAGCCACGGGTCGAGACCCGTGGCTCCGCGGTGTTGGCGCACGGGCCCAGGCGACGCCATGCCATCCGATTGGACGCCGCCGATCGGATGGGTGTTTCGCAACCCGTCACCCCTGGATCCTCTGGCCCCTACGGTGATTGCCGCACCGGGGGGTTCGAGTGTTCGTCTGGAACACGATGCACGGGCGACACCGAACGCCCACGTTCGTCGGGGAACAGGGGGGAGAAACAGCAATGCGATTACGCAACCGGTCGCTGCTGGCGGCCTCGTTCGTCGTGCTGATCGGCGCGGCGACGGCTCAGCCCGCGGTAGCGGGGCGAAAACCGGCCGAAGGGGAGATCGTCGGCGTCGCGCGGTTCCTGACAGGAGCGCGGCACTTCGACGAGGCGGGGGTACCGCTCGCGGAGTTCCGGGCCAAGGAGACCAGCGACACCGTGCGGGTGGAGGACCTGCCGAAGTCGGAGCCGAACCAGCAGGTCCGACCGACCAGTGAGGAGCAGGCGAGGGAGCTGGCGCTGCGGCACGACGCCACCTACGGCACAGCCGGCGAGACGGTCGAGCAGCAGCTGATCGACGACATCACCCCGGAGGAGTGCCGGGCCAACCCCGAGAAGTCCTCGCGCCCGGAGGGCTGGATCAAGAACCACTTCTCGTACTGCCAGTTGGGCCTGCTCTCATTCGACCAGTTCCGCCGTGTGGGACCGTTCCTCGTCCCCGTCGGCGGGTTCTCCGCGCGGGTCACGAACATGGGGTACGCCTACAACGGTCTGCGCGACACGGACTGGGGCATCCGGGTCGACGAGATCGACAGCTGGGGGGTCAGCAACCTCGGCATCCTGCGGGTCGAGGCCGACTGCGCCGCCGACCCCGCGGGAAGTTGCCGCACCGCCAACAACGGGGTGAGCAAGCTGGTGCCGGACTGGGAGAACGACGAGCTCGGGAAGATCTTCTACAACTCCCCCGGTGACCCGCCGGACCCCGCGAGGGGGGAGCAGCGGGCGACGGGGACGTTCCAGATCGAGTACGAGTTCCGGAGTGTGATCACCCAGGACCGCGATGGCCCCGAGACCAGCGTGCGGTTCGACTCGGCGTGGTACCTGCCGAACAAGCAGGGCTCCATCTTCAACCGCGTCGACCCGTACCTGACCCTGTCCACCGGTGATCCCGAGGTGACGCAGAGCGCGTTCCACATCAAGGACGCGCAAGAGCAGCCGGGGTCGACCTATCCGAGGATCGAGGGGAAGACGATCCCCGGTGCGTCGGCGCAGGACCCGCTGCACCGGCTGTACCACGACGCGGAACGGCGGCGGCAGAACCGCGAGGACTTCGCCGTCCCGGTCTGCAAGCAGCAGTGGCCCGGCTACGAGGAACTCGGGCAGCAGTGTGACGAGTACCCGCACGCCTCCACGTACGAGGGAGCGGCACGGCACCTGTACCAACCCGAGCCGTACGGGCGGTTCTCGGTCAGGCCGATCAACGGCTACGACAACGAGAACTCCGGACGTCGACTGGGCACCTGGTACGGCAACGACCGCATCCTCGACGGCGACGCGTTCTTCATCAAGATCGTGTCCTGACCCGTCACCTGACCGGGCCGGATTCCCCCTGCCCGGTCAGACCGGCCAGAACTGCAACAGGTAGCGCTCGGTGTAGTCCGGAACGAGGTCCTGTCGCATGGCCGCTTCGTGCCCTTCGCACGACACGCGCAGGTTGTAGGTGCCAGTGGGTCCGACCTCGAACTCCCGGCCGGGCCCACTGGTCACCGACCACAGTTGCACGGTGCCGGAGGTCAACTCGACGGTCACTTCGTCGTCGATCTCCCGGTCCGTGACGGGCTTCGACGACCACGACTCGAGCCGCACCGCGACGAGGTGGTCCCGCGCCGCGCTCGCGATGTCCACCCGGTTGCGGATGGTCTCCACCGCGGCACCCGGTTCCATCGAACCTTCCGGCCACGGGCGCGGACACCCGTCCACGTCGAGATCCATCAGCCCGAACACGCCGTGCTCCACGAGCACCTCGTCATCGAGGCTGCGCACAAGCCCACCTCCCGCACTCGGTGACCTGCTTCCCGGACGGTGGGCCGGAACAGGTGAACGCCTGTTTGGTCGTGGTCAACCACCGAACGACCGGCTCCACGTCCGCGGAGCCCACGGCGAGACTACGGGCGCGGGCGCACCCACCTCCAGGTAGCGGCAAGGCCGTGGTGCGGCCGTTCACGGAAGGGGACTTCACCCCCGGGTGTTGAACACGGGGTTTTGCGGCGTGCCGCACGCGCAGCCGGTGTTGGCAGCAGGCTGTTCTCGTGGTGCACCTTCGCCACACAGAAGTGTGTCGCCCGAGAGGACCGCAGAACCGCACACACCTCAAGCCAGGTACACGATCGAGTGATTTTTTCGACCTCGGCAGGCCGATGTATCGACAAGGCGGTATCTGCCGAATGGGTGGCGGCAGTCATCCGAGAGTTCGCGCACTCCGCATTTTTGCCCTTTCACGTGGCCGTCCCCGTGTTGTTGACGTGCATGAACACCGGTTCGAGGCGGTCACCCGGCCGTGCACCGGCAGATGCACGATCATCCGCCTCGGGATGTTGATCTTGCATGGTCACAATTGACCAGTTGCAGTGTTTTGGTCGGATGGCCCACTCTTCCGCCATGAGTTCCCCATCGGCACCCCACGGCGAGTGGGTCGAGGCGTCGGACAGCGACGACCTGCCTGAGGCACTGCACGGGATGCGGGCCTACGTGCCGCGCCCGCTGCCGTCCGACCTCATTGTGCCCACCGAGACCCATCGCGTGCTGGCGATGGCCGAGTACACCCTGGGTGAATTGAACGAGAGCACCCGCCGCCTGCCCCACGGCGAGATGTTCGCGTTGTGCACACGGTTGCGAGAAGCGCAGAACACGGCGCAACTGGCGGGGATGAGCCTGGACCTGTCGGAAACGTGGTTGACCGAACTGCTGTTGGCGCGGGCCGCCGGGGATTCCGCGCAGCAGGCGGTGCTGCGGCGCCATCCGGTCGGTCGGGTGATCCTCGCCTTCGAGCACGGCACGGCCAGGGTGGCGGGCGGGGCGGTCGTCGATGCCGATCTGCTCGGCGAGATCAACCAGAGGCTGACCGATACCGTCACCGGGCCGCTGGAGTCGGGACTGCGGACTCGTCAAGGGTGGCTGCGGGGCAGGTCGCCGCAGCAGGTTCCCATCCTCACCACGCCACCGGGGGCGATGCTGCACAGCGCGTTCGCCCAGTGGTCGACCTGGGTGCGCGCGCCGCATCCGCTGCCACGGATCGGCAAGATCGCCATGGGCCACCTGAACCTGGCCCTGCTGGATCCGTTTCCCGACACCGGCGCCTACCTGACGAGCATCTGCAGCTCCTTGGAGATGGTGCGCTCGAAATTGTTGCGCCGCCACGTCCTACCACTGTCGTCGTGGCTGGACGAGCACGCCGGGGAGTACCACGATCGGATCCGCGCGGTGGTCGACGGCGGTCCGATCGAGCAGTGGATCGACTTCTTCGCCCGCGGAGTGCGAACCCAGGCACACGCCCAACTGCGGTTGATCGAGGAGTTGGACGGGTTGCGCGTGGCGCTGCTCGAGCGGGTGAACGGCTCCCCCACCGTGCAGCGCGTGGTGGCAGGGTTGATGACCGCCCCGGTGACGAGCAATCGCGCGCTGGAGGCGATGTACGGCATGGCCGATCGCACCGCCACCCAGGTCTCCCGCAAACTGGTGGACCACGGCGTCCTGGAGAACATCGGCGGCAAGTCCTACAACAAGATCTTCGTCTGCCGGCAGGTGCTGGATGTGTACGCGTTGCAGAGTCCGCAGGCCCCCGAGTCGGACAGGGCCGTCTTCTCCCCTCCCGCGAACTGACCCGTTCCCCGATTCCGAAAGCAGCGACCGATCGTGTCCTCCTGTGACCGTCCCGAACCGCGCCGCCCTGCCCGTCTCGGCCGCCACCACCGGCGGCACCGTCGTCTGCCTCGCCCGGTTCGCCGCCGGGTGGTGACCGCGCTCAAACCGCTGATCACGCTGATCCAGGTGGCCGTCGCGTTGGTGCATCTATGGCGGGACTGACCGACTGGCGTTGCCGGGAAGGGGGTGGTTCTCGGGCGTGGCCAGCAGGGTGCGGATGCGGTGCGCCACCTGCTCGTCCACATCCACCAGCAGTCGCAGCGCGTCGCTGAAATGCCGCCGGGCCGTGCCGGTGGCACCGATGCTCCAGCAGGCGCGGCCCATCGTTTCGAGCAGACCGGCGAGTTCGACGGGTGGCACCCCCGGCAGGTCGTCGGGGTCCTCGACCAGTCGAGCGGCGTCGCGCAGTTGCTCGGCCGCGTCGCGGGCCCGCCCGGTGGCGGCCAGGGTGACACCGCGGGCGGTCTGGGCGCGTGCCAGACCGAATCGGTCCCCGGTGTGCCGGTAGAGCGACAGCAGACGCTGGTAGCAGTCCAACTCGCGATTGCCGCGTCCGGCCTGGCGGTAGATCACCGCCCGCCGCCAGAGGGTGTCGATCATGCCGGTGGTGTCGTCGAGTTCCTTCCACACCACCCATTCCCGCACTCCGTGGGCTTCGGCGGTGACGAAATCGCCCTGCGTGGCGAACCAGCGAGCGCTCAAGCGCAGCAGTCCGGCAAGGGTGTGCGGTTGCCGGTCGTCGATCGCCGCGCGGGTACCCGCTTCGACGAGATCCACGGCCCAGTGTCGCGGCGCGTCCGTCGGTGCGCAGGCCCACAGACGGGCCGTGAGCGCGGTGGCCAGCGACCGCAAGCGCGCAGTGCCGCCGGCGCGCACGGTGGCCAGCGTGAGGGACAGGTGCCGGCGCACCCAGGACGTGGCCTGTGGCGCGTCGGAGAACCGCATCGGCGGCAGGAATGGTGTGTTGACCGGGTAGGCGAACCCGGTGACCGGGCGTCCCAGTCGGTCGCACGCGGCATCGAGGGTGGTGAGCAGGTCTTCACCGAGACGGCGGGTCACCAGCCGGGCGGGCTCGGTCCACGGTCGGTGCAGGGCGGGGACGTCGGGGCGCCAGCCGAACAGGTCCTCGTCGAGGCGGACCACGCCCGCGGGTGCCTGGTCGTGTCGTGTCGAGAGCCGGTCGAGTTCGCCGGGGTCACGCTTCGCACCGGCGGCCAGAGTGCGGGCGGGCAGCGTGGGGCTGTCGAGCACTTGGAAGCAGAGGAGCAGTTCGGCGTCGTTCGACAGTGTGTCCCGCGCCCGACTCACCAGCAACAACTCCTCGATCGACCTCGACTCGCCGCCTCTGTCGGTGTGGCTTCCGCTCTGCCCCGCTCCGGTGGTCCCTCCCCCGATCATGCTGCCTCGACCGCCGGAGCGGGGTCCATGTCGCCCGTTCAACCCAGCGCCGCACGAATCGAATGGATGAATACATACCGACCGGAGCACGTGAAGTTCTTTCATACATGATCAACAATGTCAACCAATTGGGTGAAAGATCACCTTTCCCCAAAACGGCCGTGAGCGCGTTTCTACTCGAAAACACGCCTACTCCATATCAGCGACCGACACTCGATCACCGCGGCCCGCAAGCTTCTTCCTTTCCGGCGCAACTCCGCGCACAGGACCTCCAGAAGTCGTTATCGGCGAAGCAACGTCGAACGTTTCACTCGCACCGCTTCCCGACGGGCGCGGGGATACGGCCGCCTCGTCCACACCCGTGGAGCACCGGGCCCGCAGCACCGGGTGATCAAGTCCATCCACAGTGGATCGCGTACCTCTGCCCGTGGAGACGACAACTTTCGCACTCGTGCACCGGGAGATTTACCTCACGAGGCCAAAAGGGGATAGCGAGCGAAGGCGTGGGCCTAGCGGATGCCAGACGTAGGACCCGTCCGGTCGGCGTCAGTCGTTTTTGCGGTTGAACCGCATCACGTCGACGTGGTCGTCCATCGCCCGGTTCGCGCGGTGGTTGCCGTACCGCGTGCTCGACCGGCCGTACCGGGAAGCCGTGGGGTCGTGCCAGCCGGTCGCACGAGTCGCGGTCCTGAGCGCTCGACCCGCGAAGCCGGAAATCCTCACCCGAATCCGACGAGTGACCTCGGTACCTTCCTCGCGGGGGGTGGTCGCGTGGACTTTCGCGTGCTCGGACCGTTGCAGGTGTGGACCGGGGAGGGAAGGCTCGCACTGCCGGGCAGCAGGCACCAGCGGGTGCTGGCCGCGCTGCTGCTGACACCGAACGCCGTGGTGACGATCGGCAGGCTGGTCGAGGTGACCTGGGACGGCGAACCGCCCGCGACCGCCACGAAGCAGGTCCAGAACTGCGTCTCCGCGCTGCGCGACCGCCTCGGCGACACCGAACAGCGGATCATCGTGACCGATGGTCCCGGCTACCGCGTCGCCGTCGGCGAGAACGACCTCGACCTGTTGCGCTTCACCAGGATGGTGGCGCAGGCGCGGCAGACGGGTGAGCGCGGTGCGCTGCACGAGGCTGTCACCGAGATCCGGGCCGCCTTGCGGCTGTGGCGCGGACCGGTGCTCAGCGGGCTGGGCGCGAGCGCGCTGGACGGCCGGGCGGCTCGGCTGGACGAGCAGCGGCTGCACGCCTTCGAGTGCTGCGTCGACTGGCAGCTCGCGCTGGGACAGCACCGGGACCTCGTCGACGAGCTGGCCGAGGTCGCCACCGAGAATCCGTTGCGGGAGCGGGTGCACGGGCAGTTGATGCTCGCCCTCGACCGCTGCGAACGGCGGGCGGACGCGTTGCAGGTGTTCGAGAGGCTGCGGACGACCCTGGCCGAGGAACTCGGCCTCGATCCCGGTCAGGAGATCCGGGACCTGCACGAGCGCGTGCTGCGCGGCGAGACGAGAACACCCGGCGGGCCCGCGGACATCGACGCGTTCGCCCGGCACGACGAACTCGACCGGGCGGTGCGCGAGCTGGCGGCGGCGATCGGCAGGCAGTGGACGGCCGAGGTCGAACTGCGGTCGCTGGACCGGCTGCGGCCCGTGCCGCTGACGTGGTCCAGCACCGAACGCAACGTGGCGGCCGCGGCCTCGTCGGTGCTGGGCGCGCGGCCCGGCGAGGTGCCCGAACGGCTGGCGTTGAGTGGTGACCTCAGCGACGTCGTCGAGTCGTTGCGCAAGATACCGGCACGTCAGCTCGTGGTGCTCGGCGAACCGGGGGCGGGCAAGTCGGTGCTGGCGATCCTCCTGACGCTCGGTCTGCTCGCGGACCCCCTGCCGGGCGAGCCGGTGCCGGTGCTGCTGTCGCCGGCGTCGTGGAACCCGCACACCGAACACCTGCACTCGTGGCTGGCCCGCCGGTTGGTCGAGGAGTACCCGGGGCTCGGCAACACCGGTACGTACGGCCGGGACGCAGCGCTGCGGCTGGTGCTCGAAGGGCGGGTCATGCCGGTGCTCGACGGCCTCGACGAGACACCGCCGGGCCTGCACACAGCCGCGATCGATGCCATCAACAGGGCCGTCACCGGCGATCGGCCGCTCGTGCTGACCTGCCGGGGCGACGAGTACGAGGCGGCGGTGCGGCAGGAGGGGGCGTTCCTGGTCCGCGCCGCCGTGGTGGAGATCGGGCCGGTGCGGGTGCAGGACGCGATCGACTTCCTCACCGCGCGCCGCCGGACCGGCGAGACGCGGTGGCAGCCGGTGGTGCGCGCGCTGCGGCAGGAACCGGACGGAGCGCTCGCACGGGCGTTGCGCACGCCGTTGATGGTCGACCTGGCCCAGACCGCCTACCGCGACCCCGCGACCGATCCCCGCGAACTCTGCGACACCACGCGGTTCCCCGATCAGGCGGCGGTCGAACGGCACCTGCTCGACGCGTACCTCCCCGCCGTCTACAGCGATCGTCCGGCTCCGCCCGGCAGCGCCACCAGGGCACGCCACTACGAACTGGCCGAGGCACGGCGCTGGCTCGGTTTCCTCGCCCGCCACCTGGGCGGCTCCCACGACTTCGCCTGGTGGCAGCTCGAACGCGCAGTGCCGAGCACGATCGCGGGCCTTCTGCTGGGGCTGCCGCCCGCGGTGCTGTTCACTCTCACCGGCTGGTTCGCCGCAGGTCCCGCGATCGGGATCGTCTACGGTGTCGCGTTCGGCGCCGCCGGGTTCGTCACGCACCGGGCGATGCGCAGGCCGGGTCCGCTGCGGGTGGAGGCGAGGTTCGCGGGCACCGCGGCCGGCTTCGCCCAGCGGTTCACCATCGGTGCGGTGATCGGTGTCTGCCTCGGGTTCGGCTGGTCGCTCCCGGTGTGGGCGACGTGCCTGCTCTCGGTGGTGTTCGGCCTGGCCATCGGAGTGCACGTCTGGCTCGACACCCCGCTGGACGCGAACCGCGTCTCCAGCCCCGGCACCGTGCTGCGCGACGACCGCAGGGCGGCGCTCGCCCTGACCGCCTCGTTCGTGGTGTCGCTGAGCCTGTTCTTCACGCTGGCGCTGCTGCTCACCCCGGACGACCCCACGACCGAGATCCTGAACGGCCGCTTCGACGTGGTCCTGGGTGTGGCGGGCGGGGTGGCCGCGGGTCTGCTGGGCCGGTTGCTCGTCCCCCGTCCCGGCGGTCTCGCCTACGCGGCGGCGGGCGCGGTCATCGGCGGGCAGATCTTCGAACCCACCCGGAGCGTCGCGCAGGCGTGCCTCGCGGGTGGGCTGTTCGGCCTCTCGGTGGGGCTCAGCGTGTGGCTGGCCCGTGCCTCCGGCGCACTGGGTCCCGTGGTCGTCTGGCTGGCCGCCCGAGGCCGCGTCCCCTGGCGTTTCCTGACGTTCCTCGACGACGCCCACCGTCGTGGCGTGTTGCGGCAGGTTGGTGGGGTCTACCAGTTCCGGCACGGTCGTCTGCAGGAACGCCTCGCCCACGCGCAGGTCAGCGGCGGTGAGGACGGAACGAGGACGAACCGGTGACGGCGGCTGCGGTCATGGAAACCGGTCGGCAGGGAGTCGGCCAGTCGAAGGGAACTTCTCTGATGCGCAGCCTGAAACGAGCCGGACTCGCCCTGGGGACCATGGCGTTGCTCGCCACCACGACCGCGGGAACGGCCAACGCCGCCCCGTCCTCGTTCGACGTGGTGGTGCAGCACAGCTCCGGCGTGATCGTCGGTCACATCCAGGGGAACTTGGCCTGGTCGTCCTCCGGGCGGACCGTCACCTTCACGAACCAGACGCTGGCGGTGAAGACGGACGAGTGCGTCAACGTCGGCTACGCCGGATACCAGGGCAACACGCTGGTGGCCGGCCCGGTCGGCCTGGACTGGGTGTGCGAGAGCGTGCCCATCGCGGACTTCTCCCTGTCGACGTCCGTGCCGGGAGGCATCCACCAGGTCAACATCCAGCTGACCGATTCGGTGCACAAGAACAAGGCTTCGAAGGCCTGCCGCAAGACGGACTCCGTCTGCCGACCCTGACAGGTCACGCGCCCGCGGTGCACCGGCACCGCGGGCGCGTCAGCACGGCCGCCGCGCACCCGAGCCACGCGTGCCCGTGCCGCTCGGAACGTCATCGCCGCTACAGATCTCCAACGCGCACCGACCCCACCAGGGCATCGCCGATGCTGTGGCCGTCCCTGGTCAGTCGGCCTGGAGGACGAAGAAGAGGAAGCCCAGGAACCTCGTGCCGGTGAACTGCCGGAAGTCGTCGGGGAACAACTCGGGGGCCTCGGGTGCGGGCGGCGGCTCGCTGATGACGTTGATGCGGAAGCCGGCCGCGGTGAAGGCATCGGTCATCGCGTGCAGCGGGCGGTCCCAGAAGGTCAACCTGGCTGACTGGCCGCCCAGCGTCCACTCCTCGGTTCGGCTGCGGGTCTGGAAGTAGTCGGGCCTTTCCCCGGCCTCGCGCTGCACCAGGGTGATGACGAAGGGGTGCTCGACAGAGACGATGAGCCGTCCGCCGGGGGTCAGGACGCGTCGCAGTTCGGCCAGCGTCGGTCCCCAGTCCCGCAGGTAGTGCAGCACCAGGGACGCGATGACGTCGTCGAACTCACCGTCGGGGAAGGGCAGCGGATCAGCCAGATCGGCGACCCGCAGGTCGGCCCCGGCACCCAGCCGTCGCCGGGCCAGCTCCACCATGCCCGCGCTCGCGTCGACACCGGTCACAACCGCGCCCCGATCGCGTAGCGCGGCGAACAGGGGCCCTGAGCCGCAACCCGCGTCGAGGATCCGCCTGCCGGTCACGTCGCCCGCGAGGGCCAGCACCGCGGGCCGCTCGTAGTAGGCGTTCATCAGGTTGGTCTCGTTCTCGGCCGAATATCCCTCGGCGATACCGTCATAGCCGTTTTCCTGGGCGGGATCAGCAGCAACCACGCTGCTCTCCGAAGTCGACGTCATGCTGACAGGACGCCCCAGCGGTGACGACGTTGCCGGCAGGATCGCTTGACTGGTGGGGTCGCGTACTCGACCAGCTGGTCGAGGCCGTCCTCGTCTTGTCCGACGGGGCGGCTTCCTCCAGGACTTCGACAACGTCGAGATCCACCGCGCCGACGGCGAACCCGAGGAATCCGACCGGTGACGTCGAGCCGGGAAAAGCGAAGATCGCGATGCGCTCGCGCACGATCAGGTCGGACTTCTTCACCATCGACGGCCAGCCCGTCGACGGGCTCCACGCTGGTGAGCCCATGAAGCAGCGGAAGGGCCGCCCGTCCTTTCAGCGACCGTTCGAATCGATCCCCTGGTCGATGGTTCCCGACACGGAACAAAAATCGGGCGATGCGTTGACAGGCTGATGTTGCCCTGGCGCCATCACCGGGAAATCCACGCCGTCGACCGCGTCCCCCGCAGGGGATCGCACTCCGGCAGCATCGACGTCATTGCCGCAGAACGCGTTGGAGAAACTCGTGCTTCGGACGACGTCCTCACCGTTGACGAACACCAGGCCGGCGCGATAGTGATACTCCGGTCCGATATTTTCGGCCCGGTCGGCAGGATCCTCCGCGAGGCAGTAGTCGCCACAGAAGTCCGTCGAGGCCGAGGCCACTCCCCCCATCACCCCCATCCCCGCCGCAGCGGTGACGACAACAGCACCGATCTTCTTGAACAATTTACCCTCACCAATTTGACACAGGAAAACTTGACTACAAAACGCGCAATCTTATGCTGTCATGCAGTCCAGGGCTCGCGAGGAAAACTACAGAAATTTCTCGTCATTTTCAATCTGACACACGATCGTGTACCGACTATCAACCCATGGGTTCGCGGCCGTGCGTCTTCGCGGTGCACGCCGGTCGGCACCAGCACCGGCGTGCACCGAAGACCGGTTTGCCGCGTCGCGCGCTGTGGTCGAGGCTGGCGCAGATCGCCGAGGCGGCGCGCTCCTGCACGGACCAGGGCCCCGCTACCCGTCCACCACGTCACTCAGCAGCAGTTCGATGCCGTCGTTGCGGGCGACGTCCCCGGCTTTGTCCAGCAGCACTGAGCCGATGCCCTTGCCTGCGCGCGATCGTGAGGTGATCAGCAGCCGGACGTAGCGTTCCGGCTCATCCGCCGGCGGCACGTGCGGGTCCGGGCGGTCGCCGACGATCAACGCGCCAGCGGGCACGCCGTCGTGCTCGGCGATCCACAGCTGCCCCGATTCGATCAGGTCACCCACGCGGGACACCCGCTCGGGTCGGTCGACCATGGTTCGATGCCCCACTGGGTGGGCCGGCCTCGCGCGACCGTCCATTCGACGGCCTCGTCGAAGAACGCGAGCAGCAGGTCGAGGTCCTGCCGGTCGCCCCGGCGCGAGGTCGTGCTCGTGGTGTCCACGAGGTCTCCGGTGTTCGGGTTCTTCTTGGTCGACGAACCGATTACCGGAGACCTCGCTCATTTTTGATCACCAACACGCCGAACAGCGCCAACCTGGATCGAAGTCACCTCAGCCGACTTCGGCACAGGCCCTGGCCGCAGGTCAGACCACGTGGCCGGTCATTGGCACCCCACGGGGCACCGCCGACGCACGACCACTGCACCCGCTGCCGCCACCGATCACCGACCGAGCCCAGACCAGCGACTTGGACGTCCGCCGCCGACAACGACTGGGCGGCATCCTCAACGAGTACCACCAAGCCGCCTGACCAGCACGGACGTGGTCTTCGGCCAGCACGGTGCCGGACAACCGGCTTGAGGCCCGCGCCTGGGCCCGGACGACGTCTTCCACCGCGAGGCCCAAGCCCGGCCTTCGTCCGGCCTGCGGCCCGGTTGATGCTGAACCGGTTTCGACGGTGGGGGCAGGTGCCAACGCCTGTCCCCACCGTCGACCGGTCAGAAGCGGAAGTCGGCGGTGTAGTACGGCGAGAGCCGGCACCCCCGACGGCGCTTGGCGTCCAACGTGCCGTAGCCGTAGGCCAGGAGTTCGACACCGCGTGCGGGCGCGAGTTCGATGGGTTGGTAGAACATGCAGGAGAAGTAGCCGTAGGAGGCGTCCGGTTCCCGGTAGTCCGAGCCGATCAGCATGACTGTCCACTCCGGACCGTCCTGGATGAACAGGCTGAAGCTGAGCAGCTTGTCGCCGTCGGACACGGTGAACACCGTGATGTCTTCCGGTGCGACGTGCTCGCGGATACCGTCGAAGATGGCCTCCTGGTCGGCCCGGTTGACCTTCCCGTCGTACTTCTCGATGAGGCGGCACCTCAGGTCGAGCAGTTCGGGCTCGTCGGCGGCCATGGGGCGGTGGGCGCGGACGAGGCCGCGCTCGTTCATCCGGTTGATCTCGCGCTTGGCCTCGTCGCGGTACTTCTTCGGCAACGCGCGCAGGTAGCCGTCGAAGTCCGTCCAGGTGACCGCCATGTCGCAGCGGTCGCCCTTGCGGTGCACGCCGAAACCGGCCTTGGCCAGCTCGTCCATCAGCGGTTGGGCGCGGGGCGTGAGGTACAGCAGGGCGATCGAGACGATGCCCTCGGTCTTGGCCCATGCCACGAGTTTTGCCACGAACCGGCGCAGCACCTCGGGGTCGTCGGCACCGGGCCCGGCCTGGTAGGTGGCGTAGTTCGGGTACATCAGCACCAGGCACGGGTGGACGTCGGCCGGGTCGAGGTCCGCGGGCCAGGGGTGGTCGCCGTCGGCGAACAGGCCCAGGTGGGCCGTGCGGCCGGTGAGGATGTGGTACGCGTCGCGTCGCGGCACCGCCGCCGGTTCGGGCAGGACCGTGCCGCCCATGGCGACCAGGCAGGCGCCGTCGTCATCGCGCAGCGCGAAGGTCCGGTACGGGCCGGGGTACCAGGACTGGCCGAACCGCACCCAGCGGCCGCGGCCCGCCGCCGGGCCGTCACCGGCCACGGCGTCCCAGTCGTCGGGCAGGCCGGGGGTGACCAGGAGTTCCATCACACGTCCACCACGTACGCGCTGAGGTCCTGCGGCACGAGGCCGTGGCGCATCTTGAACTCGCCGTTGCGCCGCCCCGCCTCCAGGGTCGGCAACCCGAGCTCGTAGCCGAGCCGCATGAAGGAACCCCACATCAGGTAGTACGGGCTGAACGTCAGCTTCACCTCGCGGTCGTACCCCAGCGCCCACGCGTGCAGCCGGGTGTCGTCCACGAACAGGATCGCGAAGCCCAGCAGCTTCTCGTCCAAGGCGATCTCGATGATCCAGGCGCTGGGGGTCTCGGCGAGGAACTTCACGAGCTTGTCCGCGTCGTAGTAGCCGGGCGAGCCGACCCGGTCCATCGTCGTGAGCAGCAGGTTCAGCTTCGACACCTGTTCATCGGGGCCCGCGTGGCGGGTGGTGATCCGCACGCCCGCCTCGGTCGCCCGCCGCCAGTGCCGCTGGTACTCGCGGCGGTTGGTGGGCTTGATCGAGGCGATGACGTTCTCCTCGCTGCCGTACTTGGCGAGGTCGAGCCAGTACCGGGTGTCCAGGTGGACACCCTTCACACCCGCGGTTTCCAGCGCGCGGGCGCTGGGTGAGCCGTCGGCGACGTTGATGAACCCGGTCCGCGTCAGGTTCAGCGACGCCGCCACCTCGCGCATCGCGGCCAGCAGCTCGGTGGCGATCTCCGGGGACGCCAGGGCGGCGACCAGCCGGGTGTCCGAGCAGTGCCAGACCTGGCTCAGCAGCGCGTGTTCGCCGGGGCCCAGGCCCAACGCGCCGAGCGGGTCGCCCTGCACGAAGCACGGCGCGAACGCCACCACCTCGCCGTCGCCGTCGAGCAGCTCGACGTAGTAGCAACCGTGCACGGCCTGGATCGGGTAGCGCTCGTAAGCGCGCATGAACTCGGTGCTGTAGTTCATGTTCGCGCCCGCGGCCTTGACCACGGCGGCCGTGCCGGGGCTCAGGTCGTCGACGCTGCGCACCACCCGACGCCGATAAGCGCCGCTAGTAAGTGGCGAAGTACTCACTGTGCTCCCATTCGGTGACCTCGTCGTCCCGTACCGCACCGCCTCCGGTGCGCCACTCGTCGTACCTGGCCTGCTCGCTGACCTTCATCAGCCGCAACGCCTCGTGCAGGGCCCCGCCCAGCGTAACGCGGTAATGATCACTCGCCGTGAAGCCCTCCAGCGCCTCGACGAGCGTCGTGGGCAGTGGCAGCGACGTCGTGCCGTGCGGGTCACCCGCGGGCAGCCCCGGTTTGAGCTGCTGGTCCACGCCGTCCATCCCCGCGCTGAGCTGGCTCGCCAGGTACAGGTACGGGTTGGCCGACGGCTCGCCGGTGCGGTTCTCCACGTGGCTGCCGGGGTCGCCGTTCGCCCCCAGCACCCGGAGGAACGCCCCCCGGTTCTCGGTCGACCAGACGATCCGGTCGGGTGACAGGCTGAACCCGGTCCGCATGCGGCGGTAGCCGTTGATCGTCGGCACGCACAGCAGGCTCGCCGCGGAGGCGTGCTCCAGCAGCCCGCCGAGGTAGGACATCCCGAGCTCCGACAGCACGTCCGCGCCGGGCTCGGCGACGAACAGGTTGCGGCCGGTCTCGCGGTCGGCGAGCGACTGGTGCAGGTGCCAGCCGCTGGGGTCGAACCCCGGCAGGCCGGGCAGCGCCATGAACGACGCGTGGTAGCCGTTGCGGGCCAGCACCTGCTTGGTGATGGTGCGGAACAGCAGCATCGCGTCGGCGGCGTCGAGGCCGTCCATCGGGCTGAAGGTGAACTCCAGCTGCCCCGGTCCCGACTCGTGCTCGACGGTCCGCAGTGGCAGGCCCAGCGCCAGCAGGGCGTCGAGCACGGGGTCGATCACCGGCATGACGGCGTCGAGCAGCGAGTCGGAGTTGAACTGGTAGCCGCCGTTGACGTGCTCCACCGCGGGCGGCGCGCCCTGGACGCCGAACCCTCCGGGCGGCGGGAGTGGCTGCGTGGTCAGTCGGGTGAGGTACCACTCGACCTCCAACCCGACCACGTAGCTCATGCCGCGGGCGGCGAGCAGCTCGCACTGGCGCTTGAGCACGGCCCGGCTCGACAGCGGGTGCGGCGATCCGTCGCGGAGGTGTTCGTCGCCGATCACCCATCCCGTGGGGCGGCCGGTGTGCGGCAGGACGCGGAAGGTGCGCGGGTCCGGCACCACGATGAAGTCGCCCGCCCCGGTCAGCTCCGGGATGCCGATTCCGCCGCCCTCGGCGAAGAAGTCGACGGCGACCGCGTGCCCGGTGTCGAAGACGAACGGGCCGGGGCTGAAGTCCATGCCGTTGCGCAGGATGGTGCGGAACACCTCCGTGCTCACGGTCTTGGAGCGCGCGACGCCGTGCGGGTCGCCGTACACGACCCGCACGAAGTCCACCGAGTCCAGCTGCGCCTCCAGCGCGGCGGCCGCGGCGTGCTTCTCGTCGTCCCACAACCCGTGCCGGGCGACGAAGTCCGTCTGCCCCGCCGCTTGCGCGAGGTAGCTGTCGCTGTTCACCATTGATCCTCTCCAAGGTACTGCTGGTGCCACGGGCGGGCGTTCTCGATCCGTTCGGCGAGGTCCAGCACGAGGTCGTCCTCGTGTCGCCTGCCCGCGAGGTGCAGCCCGACGGGGAGTCCGGCCGCGGTGAAGCCCGCCGGGACGGAGACCGCGGGCTGGCCGGTGAGGTTGAACGGGTACGCGGCGCGGCACCACGCCAGCCAGTCGAGGTCGGCGCCGGTGTCGGGCCGCCACCGGTCGACCGCGAACGGCTCGATCCACGCGGTGGGCGAGGCGAGCACGTCGAAGCGCTCCATCAGCGCGTCGACGTGCTGGACGAGCCGCTGCCGCTCGGTCAGCGCGTGCGCGAGGTCGGCGGCCCCCAGGCGCCGCCCGTGCTCGACCACGCGTAGCCGGAACGGGTCGGACAGCGCGTCGTCCTCGGGCCGCTGGCCCGCGTCGAACGCGGCGAGGATGGTCACCAGGTGCGGGTACGGGTCGGTGAACGGCAGGTCGACCTCGACGACGTCGCCGAGTTCGGCCGCCGCGTCCCTCGCGATCGACTCCACCTCGGCGGACCCGCCGGTTTCGCCGGGCCAGCGCAGCCACGCGACCCGCACGCGGTCCGGCGCGGGACGCCGGGGCGGGCGGACCACCGACAGCGGGTCGTCCGGGTGCGGTCCGGCGATCACCTCGGCGACCAGCCGCGCGGTGGCCACGTCACGGGCCAGCGGGCCGAGGTGCGACAAGCCCTCGGGGCTCAGCGGCACGTAGGGCACGTGGCCGAACGTCGGCTTGTAGCCGACCACCCCGCAGAACGCCGCGGGAATCCGGATCGAGCCCGCGCCGTCGGTGCCCAGTGCCGCGACGCCGATCCCGGCCGCCGTGGCTGCCGCGGCGCCGCCACTGGACCCTCCCGCGCTGCGGGTGCGGTCCCACGGGTTCGCCACGGACCCGGTGACCCGGTTGACGGTTCCCGCGCTCCAGCCGAACTCCGAGGTGGTCGTCTTGCCGAGCAGCGCCGCACCCGCGGCGCGGAGCCGCGCCACGGCGGGCGCGTCCCGGTCCGGCACCCAGTCGGCGCACAGCAGCGACCCGCGGGTCGTGCGCACCCCCGCGGTCGGCGTCAGGTCCTTGACCGACACCGGGACGCCCAGCAGCGGACGGCCGTGCCAGGCCTCCTGGCCGTGCGCGAGGATCAGCCGCTCCGCCTCGGCGGCCTGCGCCAAGGCCAGGTCCGCGGTGACGGTGGTGAACGCGTGCAGCTCCGATTGTGCTCGCTCCAGCAGGTCGAGCGTCGAGCGGACGTGCTCGGTCGGGGACACTTCCCTGTTCGAGTAGTGGGCGCGCAGTTGGGCCGCGCCCGCGTAGCGCAGGTCAGCCATGGAACCTCTCGTACCAACTCTTGCCGAAGTCCACGACCTTCGGGTCGTGCACGGACATCGCCTGGTACAGCTGCTTGAGCAGCAGGGCCGTGGCGATGGCCCCGCGCAGCTCCGCCACCGTGAACGCGGGCAGGGACGTGCGCATGAGCCGCAAGTCGTAGAGACCAGGCATCGCGCGGCCGTCGTACTCGATGCCGAACGGCACGCGGATGGCGTACCGGACGCCGAACGCCACGTGCCCGGTGTGGTGCTGGTCGGACCATGACGCCACGTCCGGCATGGTCGGCGCGAAGAACCAGTCGTCCCGACCGGGCTCGCGTTCCACGATGCCCAGCGTCGAGGGCAGGTAGTGCCAGGTGTTGAACCGCATCCGGGCGCTGTAGGCGGACAGCGCCCGCGTCAGGCCCGGCGTGAATTCGCGGAACCGCTCCACGAACGCCTGCCGGGGCGCGACGCAGCAGTAGAAGTCCCCGGTGCCCAGCCCGAGCGGGTCCACCTCGTGCTCGACGCGCAGCGGGTCGAAGGTCTCCGGTCCCCTGCTCATCGCCACGTCGGCGTCGAACGCCTCGGCGGCGGTGGTCACGAACGCGTGCAGGACCGCTTCGAACGCCGTGGTGAACCCGTCCGGCGCGGCCGCGTCGACGAGTCGCCCGGCCAGGTCGGCGAACAGCGGGGCCAGGTCGGCGATCCGGGTGTCGACGGGCGAGTCGACCCCGAGGAGTTCCGCTAATCGGCCCATGACGGCCTCCGGCGCGTCGCCGAGCACCGCCGGGGTCGGCAGCAGGTGCTCGGACTTGTGCAGGTTCAGCCCGTTGATCACGCGGTAGGGCGTCGACTCGCCACCGCCGACGGTCTGCTTGCGCAGCTCGGCGCACCGGGCGGCGAGTTCCTCCAGCTGCCGCAGGCTCGTTCCCCCCGGCAGCGCCCCTCCTCCGTAGGTGCCGATGCGCTCGACCAGGAAGTTGCGCAGGGTGTCCGGGTCGAGTTGGGTCCCGTTGAACTCCTCCAGGCGCACCGGCGGCCCGGACATCAGCAGGACGTCGGCGCACGCCACGAAGCAGGCGTCCACCGGGTTCCAGTCCGCGACCGGGGTCGCGCGCAGGCGGTTGAGCAGCGACCGGGGATGGCTCGCGGACAGCGACTTCCCCGGCAGCGTGCCGGCCTTGGTCAGGTTGGTGTAGACGTGCTCGTCGACGTAGATCAGCACGGGAGCCATGTGCACCACGGCGTGCTCGATCCGCGCCAACCGGGCGTGGACGTCGGCCTCCGGCTCCGCGACCAGTTCAGCGTGCAGCGCGAGGACGGCCCGCGCGGTCCGGTCGTGCTCGGCCCGCGCCCGCGCCTTCACGTGGGCGGGGTCGACGTCGCCCCACCTCACCCCGCCGAGCGGGAACGCGTCGTCGGGCCCCTCGGCCCCGTCGAGCCGCACGGCGAGCCTGCCGGTGCGGGTGAGGAACAGTCGGTCGTCGGTGTCGGGGGCGGCGGTGTTCAGGTGGATCCCCGGACAGCGCAGCAACTCCACCAGCACCTGGTCCGCGGCGGTGAGCGCCGCGGACCCGATGTCCTCGCCGAGGCGGCCGTCCAGGGTCAGGGCGATCTTCGTGACCACGGCGACGTCTCGTGACGACCGCGCGACTCGCGCGACGTCGGCGACCAGTTCGGTGAATCCTTCGGACTTGAGCGAGACCACAGTTCCCCTTCCCGTGGCTGGCATCCACCGGATTGATCAGGGGAAGCCGGTCCGTTGACGAGCGACAGATGGGACAAGACGAACCCGGTCCGCGTGCTCACGCGCGCATTTCCGCTTCGCGGACCGCCGTGTGACCGCGCACCGCGATCGAGGTGGCAATCGCGGCGAGCACGAAGACGAGGATCATCAACAACAGACCCGGCATGCCCCAGGGCAGCACGACGGAGGTCATCAGCACCGGGCCGACGATGAGCTGGCCGGTGTAGCCGAGGCTGAACAGGCTGAGGTACTGGGCGCGCTGTTCGGGGGCCGACAGCAGGAACGACAGCTCCCACCCGGCGATCGAGTGCAGGTTCTCGCCCACGGTCAGGAGCACGACCGCCCCAGCGAGGAGGCCGATCAGCACCCAGGTGTCCCCGCCGCCGCCCGCCGATCCGAGGAACAGCGAGGCGATGCCCAGCGCCACCACCGACCATCGGAGCAGCCGCAGCGCACCGCCGAAACCCTTGCCGTACGCGGCCAGGCGCACCTGGATGAGCACCGTGATCGCGGTGTTGAGCATCAGCAGCACCGAACTGGCGGTGGGCGAGAGGCCCGCTCGCTGCACCACCCACAGCGGGATGAGGATGAACAACATGCTGTCGTGCAGCATCAGGGCCGCGTTCGCGACCGCGACGACCATGAACCGGCCGTCCCGATAGACCGTCTTGGGCCGCTTCGCCTTGTCCGGCACGGCGGCGTCGCGCCCCTCGATCCCCCGCGTCGCCGCGACGGTGACGAACGAAACGAGGACGAAAGCGATGCCACCGACCACGAACAGCACCTGGTACGCCGTGCGGGAGTGGAAGAGCTGGACACCCGCGGCGAAGAAGAAGCCGGTGGCGAGGCCGATGTTGTTCACCGTCCGCATCGACGCCATCGTGCGGGTCCGGTCACCCTCGCCCTCCATCTGCCCCACGAGCACCTGCAGCAGCGGCAGCGCCGCTCGGCTCGCGGCGGTGAAGAACGCGGTGACCAGCAGGTAGCGCCAGTAGCCGTCGACCAGGACGTAGCCGGCCATGCCGAGGCCGCGCAGCACCAGCAGCGCGACGTAGACCTTGGTCACCCCGATCCGGCGGGTGAGCCGGGCGATCGGCATCGGCACGAGCAAGCCGCACGTGTTGGCCAGCGTGAGCGCGAGGCCGACCGACGCGGCGGGAATGCCCACGTGCTGGACGAAGTACAGCGTCGCCACCGCCTGGTACAGGCCGGTCGCGACGGCGTCGAGCAACGCCCCTGCGGCCAGCACCCGCCCGCGGTGGCTGCGCGGCAGCACGCCGCTCAGCACGGGATCCGCCCGGCGGCCGCCACCACGAAGGCTTTGAACAGCGACTGCGCCCCGCCCACCTCCGGGTGCCACTGCACGCCGATCACGAACTCGTGGTCGACGAGCTGGAGGCTCTCCACCATGCCGTCCGCGCTGCGCCCGGTGGCCACGAGACCGGCCCCGAGCACGTCGACCGCCTGGTGGTGGTAGCACGCGACCGTCGTGGACGGGCCGATCACCGAGCCCGGCAGCAAGTCCTCGACCATGTCCACCGCCACCGTGCCGAACCTGCTGCCCTCGGGCTGGTGGTCGGTCGCGGCGATGTCCTGGCGCAGGGTGCCGCCCCGGACCACGTTGAGCAGCTGCATGCCCCGGCACACGCCCAGCACCGGCAGCCCGGCGTCGATGGCGGCGGCGAGCAGCGCCAACTCCCACTCGTCCCGCTTCGGCTCCACGCCGCTGGTGCGCTCCTCCCGCTCCGCGCCGTAGCGGGCCGGGTCCACGTCGGGACCCCCGACGAGCAGCAGCCCGTCGAGCCACGCGACCAGGTCCGCCGCCTCGGCCGGTCCGCCGTCGGGCGGCACCATCAGCGGCAACGCTCCCGCGTCGGCCAGCGGGGTGAGGAAGTCCCTGGGCACCAGGGAGGCACTGCGGTTCCAGCCACGCCAGGACGCGTTCTCCTGGTACGTGGTGACACCGATCCGGGGCGCTCTGCTCGTGGTCATGGGGTCAGTGGATCCATCACCCAGGCCGAGTTGTGCTGCTTGAACCCGATGTGGGGGTAGTACTCCACGGAGGCGGGCGCGGACAGCAGCACGATCTTGGCGCGGGGAGCGGCTTCCCTGGTCTTCGCGATCAGGTCGCGGCCAATCCCCTTGTGCTGGAACTCCTGGTCCACGGCCAGGTCGGACAGGTACGTCGCGTACGACCAGTCGGTGACGCACCGCGAGATACCGACGAGTCGATCGTCCACACGGGCCACGACGATGAGGTTCGCGTTGCGCACCATGTCCCGGAAGCGCTCGGTGTCCCGCACCGGGCGGCGCTCCCCCAGGGTCGACGCGTGGTAGAGCGCAGCGACCTCGGCCACGTCCAGGTCGGCGCCCTGGACGACTTCACACTTCCACATCTAGCAACTTCTCCATTCTGTCGCGAAGGACGTCCCGCCGTCCGAGGAACCGTTCCGGCTGGAACTGGGCGGCGGTCGTGGGGACGCCCCGGTCCGCCAGCGTGTCGGCGAGGTGCTTCCCGGTCTCGGTCGACTCCAGCGCGGCCGCCTGCACCACGCGGTAGGCCCTGTCCCGGTCCTCGCCCGCGTTGACGAGGTCCAGCAGCACCTCGGAGCTGTAGATCAGGCCGTGAGTGGCCTCGAGGTTGTCCCGCATCCGTCCGCTGTGGACGGTGAGGTTCGCCATGACGTCCGCGGCCTTGCTCACCTGGTAGTGCGCGATGGTGAACGCGTCGGGGAACGCCACCCGCTCCACCGACGAGTGCGCCAGGTCGCGTTCGTGCCACAGGGCCACGTTCTCGTAGGCCGCGTTGGCGTAGGCACGCAGCAGCCTGGCAAGACCGTTGATCCGCTCGCTCGTCGTCGGGTTGCGCTTGTGCGGCATGGCGCTGGAACCCTGGTACTCGCTGGTCCGCGGTTCCTCGACCTCGCGCACCTCGGTGCGCTGCAACAGCCGGAGTTCCAGGCCGATCTGCTCGACGACCGAGCCGAGCAGGGCCAGCGCCGACATCAGCTCGGCGTGCCGGTCGCGGGCGACGACCTGGCTGGGCACCGGTTCCACGCCCAACCCGAGCCGGTCGCACACGTGCCGCTCGACCGCCGGGTCGATGCTGGAGTACGTGCCGACCGCGCCGGAGATCGTGCCGACGGCGACCGCCGCGCGGGCGGCGCGCAGCCGGGTGATGCTCCGGTCGACGGCGAAGGCGTGCAACGCCAACTTCTGGCCGAACGTGGTGGGCTCGGCGTGGATGCCGTGCGTGCGGGCCACGCACACCGTGTCCCAGTGCTCCTTCGACCGCCCGACCAGCACCGCCCGCAGCCGGACGGCCTCGGCCAGCACCAGGTCGCACGAGGCGGCCAGGGTGCGGCCCAGCGCGGTGTCCACGAGGTCGTAGCTGGTCATGCCGTGGTGCACCCACCGGCCGTGGCCGTCGGCGATCGTCTCGGTGTACGCGGCCAGGAACGCGAGGATCTCGTGGTCGCGGGTGCGTTCGAACTCCTCGACGCGAGCGGGCGCCGGCACCTCGCCCGCGCGGATCGCGGGCAACGCCTCGGCGGGCACGACGCCGAGCCGCACCTGCGCCTCACTCGCGAGGACCTCGACCTCGACCCACGAGGCGTACTTCCGCTCGGGGGTCCAGAGCCCCTTCATCTCGGGGAGGGCGTACCGGTCGATCACAGCGGCCGCCGCCCCCACAGCGCGAGGCTCCGCTGGTTCGCCTCGATGGGTCCCTTCGCCAAGTCGGCGCGCAGGGCCACGATGCCCGTCGCGAACGCCTCGTCGTCGATGAGGTGCAAGCAGGAGTGGGACTTGTCCTCGAACTTGGTGGCCTCGTGCAGCGGATAGGTGCTCTCGATCATCCGCTCGTAGAGGTCGATGAACCCGGCGCGCGCGAGGTCTCCCGCGAGAGCCGGAACGGGCTGGTAGCGCGCGAACTCCACCTCGATGGTGGCGGGGAAGTACTTCGCCATCGGGATCCGGTTGCGGATGGCCCAGTCGGAGTCGGTGACCGTGACGAAGTGGCCACCCGGCTTCAGTGCCTGGAACGCGCGTTCGAAGTAGCGAAGCGGCTCCCGCACGTAGTGGATCATGTCGACCGACATGACCAGGTCGAAGCTGTTCGCCGGGAAGTCCAGCTCCTCGGCGAGACCCGCCCGCAGGTCCAGTTCCTCCGGGTGCTCGGCGGCCTGCTTGCGCATCTCGGCCGACGGTTCCACGCCGATGCACCGCGCGCCCGTGGTGCGACGCACCGCGGCGAGGTGGTTCGCGGTACCGCAGCCCACCTCCACGACGGTGGAGTCCGCCGTCACGCCCGCGCGTTCGACGATGTGCTCGACCAGGCCGGGGTAGGGACGCCGGTGCTTGGCGTACTCGGTGGCCAGGTCGTCGTAGTCCAGTGCCGTCACAGCTCTTGTCTCCCGTTGTCGTCCCACGACTTCCTGGCCTGGTCGAGGTACCAGGCGACGTAGCCGAAGGTGGCCAGCCAGGCTTCCGGCGTCCGCAGTGACCGCTCGTACTTGAGCCACCCGAGGAGCGACGTGGCCGCGCCGATGAGCAGCCGGGTGCGCGCGTGCCCGTCGGGACGCGGCAGCCCTTGCAGCATCACGGCTTTCAGCTTCTCCACGGCATCCGGGAACTCGACGGGCAAGCGCAGCGAGGACAGGTCGAGCACGTCCGCCGCAGGCCGCACCGGGTCGCCGAACAGGTCGCCGGTCGTGTCGGTCTCGACCGCCCGCAGGATCGCCGCCATCGGGAACACGCCGTGCAGCAGCGTGGAGAAGTCGAACACCGGGTCGCCGTACCCGACGTCCGGGCGGTCCCGGCCCTCCCACACGGTGCGGGGGTCGATGAGCACCGCGCTGCCGTCGGCGCGCAGGAGCATGTTCGCGGCGTAGATGTCGCCGTGCACCGCGCTGCCGTGGTCGGGCAGCAGGCCGGGCACGATGTCGTCCAGCCCGCGCACCGACTCCCGGTAGGACGGCAGGTCCACACCGCCGGGCAGGAGCACCCGCGCGTCGAGCACGTCGTCCAGTTCCGCGTTCCCGAACAGGGCGCGGAACGTGGAGACGAACGCGGGTTCCACGGGCAGCGCGTGGTAGCGCTCGCGGTAGAGGTAGTCGGCGACGGTAGGCCGCCGGTCCGCGACGGTGAGCCGGTACCAGGCAGAGACCTGGTCGAGGTGCGCTTCCAGGCGACCGAGGGCGTCGTCGGCGAGCGTGGTGCGCCCGTCGTCGGCGAACAGGAGCGCGATGGGCATCGGCTCGCCCGCCTCCATGAGGCTGACGGCCTGGCCACCTTCGACGCGGAGTCCGTGCACCACGGGGAAGAGCGCGCGCCTGCCCTCGCGGGCGAGCAGGTCGTTCACCTCGCGGGCGAACCCGACCTCGCCCGCGATCGCCTCCGCCTCACCGATCTTCGCCACGACCTCGCGGCCGTCGAGGTGGAACTGGACGACCCCGCGCGAGTCGGAACCGGGCTTGTGCAGGGTGGTGAACCGCGGCTGGTCCACCACGTCGGCCGCGAAGTCCCGCAGCCGGGCCCGCTCCAGCACGTCGACGAAGTCGGAGCCGGTCAGGCACGTCCCGTGCAGCGAGCCCCCGAGGACGTAGGCGCCGGGCGCCTGCCCATCCTGCGTGTGGACGCTGAACCCGAAGTGCTGCAACCGTTTGCGCACAAGCGCGTCGGCAGGCGTCCCGACGAGTACGACAGCGGGCAGACCCGCGTCGAACGACGGGTCCTCCCGCGCCAAGGCGGCGTACAGGCCGCTCAGTTCGACCGCGGTCGCCGACCGCACAGCGGAATCCCCCATGACCAACCATTCGTGAACACGGGCCGTCCCCCAGGCGGTCGGGCCTTATCAAGGGCCACCGTATACACGGCGTGGAACCCTGTCGATGATGAATGGACATCTCCCGTTAATACGTCAGCCAGTTGGCGTACAACTGAGGCAGGGCTCGCCAACCACGTGACAGAGGGCGACGGAAGTCGATTTCGGCGACCCCGATCGACGCGGGCACCCGTCCGGCGCTGAGCCAGAACACCCGAGGTCAGTCGCGCGGACCCCACCGCTGCGACAGTGCCGGAAATGGACCGGCAGTCGGCGGGTCGCCGGCTTTTATCATTCGCCGACCGACCTGAAAGCGGCCAATCGAAGTTCATTCATTCACGATGTCTATCGCGCCCATAAGGGCGCCGGCCAACTGGTGGCGAATCGGCCTGCGGACGCGTATGCGGCAGGACGACGTGGACGCGTTCCTCGACGATGCCGATGCCGCCGCCGTGACGGCGTCCCGTACGCCGCCGACCCCCAGGCAGATCGATGGCCGCACCCCCCACGACCGCCGCACGACAGAGAGGGGAGCCAGCGATGGCCACCGCGGTGCAGCGGGCCACCAAAGCCGAACAGCGGGCCGCGTGGTGGGCACGGCTCAACGATCGTCAGCAGTCTTGCCTGCCGGTCATCTACCACGCTGATCAGGAGGCGGAGGGCTTGAGTGCCAGCGCGTGGGTCAATGGCGAGAAGGCCGGGCCGGCGACGCAGTGGCGGTGACCGGAGTACGGGATCACCACAACCCGCATGCCTGATGCCAACGGCCTGTACCGCTCGAAAAGTGGTCGCCGCTGGTGGAGCCAGGCGGTGTCACCGTGCTGGGAGCACGGCCTGATCGTGCCCCCTGCTGTACAAGGTGACCAGGAAGCTGCTGTCCGTCCCGTCGGTGGTGCTGAGCACCGAGACGGCCAAGGATGCCGAGTTTCTCGTGCTGCGGCACGAGAACGCGATACCCCGACGGCGGCTGACGGGTCCGATCCGCTACGAACCCGCGGACCGGTTCTGGTTCGCCGCCTCGTCCGGGTTGGTGGATCGACGCCGTTGGCGGGAGGTCTTCCCAGTCATGCCGAGCACCCTGCTCGCCTGGCACCGCAGGCTCATCGCCCGCAAGCGGGACCACACCGCACATCGACGCACCCGACGTCCACCGACACGAGCACCGGTCAAGACACTCGTGCTGCGGCTTGCCAGAGACAACCGGCCCGACCTGGCGAGAATTCCTCACCGCCCAAGCCGAGAGCATCATCGCCGCGGACTTCCTGCACCTCGACACCGTGCTCGGCACACGCCTCCACGCCCCGGCCCTTCTCGAACACCACACCCGACGCCTGCACATCACCGGCGTCACCACCCACCCGACCCAGGCATGGACAGCCCAGCAAGCCAGACACCTCGCCACCGACCTCGGCACCCACATCGGGTCCCTGCGATTCCTGCTCCGCGACCGCGACGGCAAGGACGGCCACGCGTTCGACCCTGTCTTCCAAGCCGACGACCTGCGCGTGCTCAAAAGCGCGCCATGGGCCCCCGGATGAACGCCCACTGCGAACGAGTCATCCGCACCATCCGACGCGAACTCCTCAACCACATCCTGATCATGGCTGAGGGCCACGCACGGCAAGTCCTGAAAACCTATGGAGAGCAGTCCGCATCCGTAGGCTTCGTCGGGGCCGATGCCGGTGAGCATCGCGGTGCGGAGCAGTTCCGGGTCGGTGATGGTGAGGCGTCCTTCGAAGGAGACCGCGCGCATCGTGACGGGGTGCCGCATGCCTTTCTTTTGAACGCGGTAGCCGGTGGTGTCCGCAACGCGCACCTCGTGCGGGGCGGAATCGCCAGCGGCGCCGGTGATGCCAGGGGCTGCGGTGTCGGTGCGGGAGGCGGGGACGGTGAAGCCCCACTTGGTGGTGCGGCGCAGCAGCCAGTCGATCTGGTGGGCGACGGTGCGGTGTCCGACCCGCAGTCCGCGTGACGGTCGCTCCTGGCCGTAGTGCAGTCGCGGACCAGGGCGTGCTCGCCCTCGGCGTCGGGCCACCCGGCTTGTTCGACGATGTGGGTCCAGCGTGCAGGTGTTCGAAGGTTGTGCCGGCACCTCGAACGCGGGGTTCCGCGCCGAAGTCGAAGCCGAACAAGCCCTGGCTCGCGGCGAAGACCTCGCCATGACGGTCGACCGCCACGAACACGAACGCCTTGCCGGCCCGGCCGCCGCAGAAGTCCGCACCCGACTGCGTGAGTACCCAACAGGGCCCTGTGCCACAACGGCACCCGCCAAGGCCCCTCGCTCGACGACTGCCAGCCACTGGCCTGTCGCAACGTCGCGCTCACCACCGACGACCGCGACGCTGGCAGGAAGATCTGACCACAGTGGACAGCACGCTCACCACCGGGGACGCGCTCGCACCCCACGTGCGTGACCGGTTGCAGCAGCGGCGAACACAGATCAGTCGACTCCTGGAACCCACCGAAGCCCAGCTCCAAGCGATCGCCGACACGCTGATCGCCGAAGCACACGCCGGAACCACTCGACCCAGCGTCAGGGCGCGGGCCGAAACGGCCGGCACCACACGGCCCACGCCCTACCGCAATCACCCAGCCCTCGTCGAACGGTTCCGTGCTGCGATCACCACCCGAACTACCGCACCACCCTCTACACCAACACCAGCGCAGGCCTTGCGCGAGCGGATCACCAAGCTCCGGCAGGAGAACGAACAACTGCGCCTGCACGTGGAGCTCTACGAGGAACACATCCGGCGGCTCACCGTCGAGAACACCCGACCCGTCAACGAACTTGCCGCCCGCGGCGGTGTCACCGACATGACCACGTACCGACCGCGACAGCCCACCGCGCCGTGATCACACACCGAGGCAGAGGTCGGCGGCCGCAGGTGCGCGGAGGTCCTGTTGCCCGCCGGTTGACCCTGACGCAGGGTCAACCCCTCAGCATGGTTGCCATGACCACGAAAGCCAGTCACTTCAAAGTCCACCACAACGGCGTCACGATCCGGGTCTCTCGCGGTGGCCGGGGACAGTTGCTGGTCCTGTGTCCCGGGCTCCTCACGACACAGGCCGACCTGCACGAGCTGATCGAGCTGCTACGCCGCGACTACGACGTGGTGACCTTCGACCTCAGGGGCCATGGCCTCTCCTCGCCCGCCGACCGGTACACCTTCGAGGCGTTCCTCAGCGATTTCGACGCCGTGATGACGGAGTGGGGAAACCGCGGTCTGCCGTCGGCGCCCGTGCTTGTGGGACACTCGCTGGGCGCGGACCTGGCCGTGCACCACGCCGCCGAGCATCCGGACGCCGTGGCCGAGCTCGTCCTCATCGACGGCGCGAACCCGGTGCCCGAACCGTTCATCACCGAGGCCGACCTGCCGGAGTTTCGCGCGATGGCCGAGGGATTGCGGCACGAGTTCGAGCGGGCCGAGGGCACCGCGCGTCAGGTGCTGCTGACCCCTCAGGACTTCCTCGACCTGAACCTCGAGATCGAAGTGGTGCGCTCCGGCATCCTCGACCGGTACCGGAAGATCGACCGTCCGATACGCATGATCATGTCCACCTCGATGGCCGGGAACAGCGGTGAAGGGCGTGCGCAGTGGCGCAACCAGAACTGGCGGGCCGGCATCGAGCGGCTCGTCCGCGAACGGCCGCACGTCTCCACGTCGTGGCTCGACGCCGACCACCGGCTCGTCGTCACCCACGCTCCGGAGATCGCCCGGCTGATTCGCGATACACGGAGGCCAGCCGGCCAGGCGGCATCCTGACCAGCTCCAGGGTTGAGGACACTGGACCGATGCTGACCATCGGTGAGCTGGCGTCGTACGCAGGGGTGACGGTGCGCGCGGTGCGGCACTATCACGCCAAGGGGCTGCTGCCGGAGCCCGAGCGGGACCACTCCGGTTACCGGAGGTACGACGCCGGTGCCGTGGTCGAGCTGATCAGGATCAGGACCCTCGCCGAGGCCGGGGTCCCGCTGTCGAGGGTGCGGGAGCTGCTCCAGGCCGACGGGGAGGAGTTCGCCGCGGCGGTCACCGACATCGACGAGCGGCTGCGGGCGGAGATCCGGCAGCGGCAGCGGCATCGCGAGCGGATCGCCCGCCTTGCCTCCGGGGACAGTCTGGTGCTGCCCCCGGAGGTGGTCGAGGTTCTCGACCGGCTGCGGGCGCTCGGCGTCGACGAGCGGATCGTCCAGGTCGAACGGGACGGCTGGATCCTGCTGGCCGCGCACTCACCCGAGCGAGTCCCGGAGTGGGCGGCGCGCAAGTGGGAGCAGATCGCCGACCCACCGCTCATCGACTTCTACCTCACCCTGGGGCAGGCTCTGGACCAAGTCGACGACGATCCAGATCTGGTCGAGCTGGCAGACAAGCTGGCCACCTACATCACGCGGATGGCCGACGAGCAGGACGAGGACTATGTCGGCGACACCGAGGTCGAGCCACCGTTCGCCAAACTGATGGACACACTGGCCTTCGACACCGCCCCGCCGGCTCGTCGACTGATCGAGCTGCTGAGGACGCGCGGCTGGACCGGCTGGACGAAGCTCGAACGCGTGGACCCGGCACCGGGTGCGGCCGGAACACGGAAGGAAGACACCACCCTTCGACGCCCCCCGCATTAGACCTGGTCTCAAAACTCCAGGGTGTGTCACTGCGCAACCTGCCGGTCCTGGTCGTCGATCGTGGGCGGTCATGGCGAAGACGACGCAGCAGCGGCGGGTCGAAGACCGGCTCCGGGAGCTGATCGAACCCCTGATCCCGTCCCGACCAGCACCGCGCGGTCCGGGTGGGCGGCCCCGGATCGATGACCGTGCCGCGCCAGAGGGGATCTCGTTCGTGCTCGACACCGGCTGCCGCCGGCGAGACCTACCCGAGCAGCTCGGACGCGGTTCCGGGCACACCGCGTGGCGGCGGTTACGTGAGTGGCAGGACGCCGGCGTGTGGGACCGGCCGCACCAGCCCGTGCTCGACGAGCTGTCCAACATCGACGAGCTCGACTGGACCAGGGGCTGCGTCGACGCGGTGTCGGTGCGGTCGACAAGGGGGGAGAGCTGACCGGCCGCAGCCCCGCTGACCGGGGTAAACCGGCTCCAAGCACCACGTTCTGCGCGACGCGAACGGGCTACCGCCGCACAGCGTGTTGTCGGCGGCAAACACCCACGACAGCATGCTGTTCGAGCCGCTGCTGGACACGAACCCGACCGTGCGCGGCCACCACGGCCTGCCGGGCCGGCCACGATGCCGACCGGACAAGCCGCACGCCGACAAGGGCTACGACTACCGCCGCTGCCGCCGCCACCTGACCCGCCGCGGTATCAAGGTCCGTATCGCCCGGCGCGGGATTGAGGGCGAGTCCCGCCTCGACCGGGTCCGCTGGGTCGTCGAACCCACCATCTCCTGGCCGCTGCGGTTCACACGCCTCGGGCTGCGCTACGACAGGACCGAACGCACCACGCCGGCGCTGCTCACACCGGCCTGCACCGTGATCAACGTCCGCAGCCGCGTTGCCGACGGCACCATCGACGGGGATGAACGAGCACTCTCGTCGGGAAGTGATCAGCCATCGGTGGGGCCGCCTCGTCAGAGGCGTTCGATGCGGTCGGCCTGCGGGCCCCGGTCGCTCTGACGCACCGCGTACCGGACCCGGTCACCCTTCTGCAGCGGCTCCGACCCCATGATCACGGACACGTGGGCGAAGAGATCGGCGCCGCCTGCGTCCGGGGTGATGAAGCCGAAGCCGCGGTCGCCGTCGTAGCGCGCGACGACGCCCTCGCCGCCTCGTACGGGCACGCCCCGCGCGGCCGGCCCCGCGGCCGCGGCGGGTGCCGACCGCTGCGGCGCCGTCCGGGGCTCGGCGCCCCGGACCAGGTGCACGTCGCGGGCCTGCGGGCCCTTGTCTCCACTAGCCACCTCGTAGGCGACGCGGTCGCCCTCCGCGAGCCACGTCAGCCCCTCGGCCAGGGCCTTGGCGTGAACGAAGACGTCCCCGGCGCCGGAGTCGGGGTTGATGAAGCCGAAGCCCTTGTCCTCGTCGTACCAGGCCACCGTGCCGTCGGCACCGTCCGAGATACCAGCCGCGGCGGGTGAGCCTGCCCCTGCCCCCAGCGGGATCACGTGCCCGGCCTGCGGGCCGCGCTCGCCGTCGACGATCAGGAAGGCCACCCGCTGCCCCTCGGTGACCACGCCGCCGGTCACGATGGCGGAGCTGTGCACGAAGATGTCGGCGCCGCCGCCGTCCGGCGACGCGAAGCCGTACCCCTTGCCCGGCTCGTACCAGGTGACGGTGCCGAGCAGGCCCACGGCGCTGCCGGTGGCCGCATCGGCGGTGACGCGAACGCGCAGCGCCTGGGGCCCGCGGTCGTTCTCGCCGACCTCGAACACGACGGCCTGACCCTCGCGGAGCATTTTCGCGCCGCCGTCCTCGACGATCTCGGAGGCGTGCACGAACACGTCCGGCGAGCCGTCCTCGGGCGCGAGGAAGCCGAAACCCCGTTCGGCGTCGAACCAACGGACGGTCCCTTGCGGCATCAAAGGCTCCAGGTCGAGAGGGCGGGCACTGGCCCCCAGTCTCCCTGACGGACTTCCGGTCCGTCGGGCCGGGCCCACAAGGCGGGCGGTGCGGAGCCAGGGGCGGGCCGTTGGTTCACCTAGTGCGTTGACCACTTAGGTTCGCCGGGTTGTTCAGGCTGCTCGTGGTCGGCCCCAGCGCTGGTGACGTTCGCTGCGGATGCGGGCTCGTTCACGTCGTTGGGCGGCCAGGACGTCGGGGTGAC
>NZ_DBNGPQ010000137.1:0-30763 GCF_057122925.1 Umezawaea sp.
GCCCGGCCATGACGACACTCGCGCACCGGGGGGACAGCCCCACCACCCCACAGGGCCCACACAACCCGAGGGCCCACACACCCACAGCCACACGAACCCGCTGGACCCGCAGACCCGGAGGACCCGCAAACCCACAGACTCACGAACCCTGAGAACCCACCGGACCCGCCGGCCCCGCCGAACCAGCAAGCCTCACAACCCCCTGACCAGCAAGCCGCCCAGCCCTCTGACCAGCCAAAACCAGGCGTCCCCCATCGAGCAGGACCCCCCGACACACACGCTACGACAGGGGTCCGACATTCCCAGGACCCCAACAACCCCAACCCAACCCAAGAACAAGAACAAGAAAAATCCCCGCCCGACCCAAAGGGTCAGACGGGGATCTTCATATAAGTAGCGGGGACAGGATTTGAACCTGCGACCTCTGGGTTATGAGCCCAGCGAGCTACCGAGCTGCTCCACCCCGCGCCGCTTAACTTCATTTACTTGTTTCACTCTGTCCTGCTGAGAACAACTATACACCCTTCCGCACCCGCTTTTCACCACCCCCACCAACGCCACGTTCCCCCAGCTCACAGCCCCGCAGCACCCACCCCCGCCCCCACCGGCCACACCAAGCCCTACAACCCCACCCGCACCCCCGGACAAACAAAAGACCCCCGTACGACCGAAGTCGTACGGGGGTCTTTCGAACCAGTAGCGGGGACAGGATTTGAACCTGCGACCTCTGGGTTATGAGCCCAGCGAGCTACCGAGCTGCTCCACCCCGCGCCGTTGTTGCTGAGCAGAACTGTACGCGGTCCCGCCAGAAACATGCAAATCGGGTGGCCCCCAGCACTGGGGACCACCCGATTCACCTGCTCAGCGGCCCATCACCCCGACGGGGTCGCGGTGGGTGCCACCACGGACGACGACGGAGGCGGCGTGGCCGACCCCGCCGCGTTCGCGGCGTCGAACCTCTTCGTGGCGTCGTCGAGCGCCTTGTAGGCGTTGCCGAGCGCCGCGAAGTCACCGCTGGCGTTGGCGGACTTGATGGCGCTCAGCGCCGCCTGCATGTCCTTCACGGCCTGCGCCAGGTCACCGCTCGCCTGCCCGTTGCCGGGCGGGGTCGTGGTCGACGGCGGTGTCGTCGACGTGTTCGGCGGCGTGGTGCCGCCGGGCACGTTCGGCACCTGCGTCGACGCCCCGGTCAACACCTGCTCCAGGGCCTCGGCCAGCGTGGGCGCGTACCCGACCTTGTCGCCGAAGCTCACGAGCACCTTCGACAGCTGCGGGAACGACGTGTTCTGACTCGCCCGTTCGATGTACACGGGCTCCACGTACAGCAGACCACCGCCCACGGGCAGCGTCAGCAGGTTGCCGTAGACGACCTTCGTCTTCTGCTGCGTCAGCAGGTTCAGCTCGGAGCTCACCGTCGCGGACGTCAGGAACTGCGTCTGGATCTGCTGCGGACCCTTGGCCTCGTTGTTCAACGTCAGCACGCTGATCTTGCCGTAGTTGTCCGGGTCCGATCTCGCCGTGACGTAGGACGCCATGAACTCGCGGTTCTGCCTGACCAGCGAACTGGTCAGCTGGAAGCTGACCTTGTTCGGCTCCGCGGAGGTCGGGTCGCCCGCCACCACGTAGAACGGCGGCTGCTGGTCGCGCGGCTGCTGAGCGGCCTGCGCCTGCTGCTCCAGGGTCGTCGCGTTGTCGATCGTCGGATCGGACGGCACGCCCCAGAACGAGACGCCGGAGAAGAAGTCCCTCGGCTCGTCGACGTGGTACTTCGACAGCGTCTCGCGCTGGACCTTGAACAGGTCCTCCGGGTAGCGGAAGTGCTCGCGCAGCGACGGGGAGATCTCGCTGTTCGCCTTGACGGTGCCGGGGAAGACACCCATCCACGCCTTGAGGACCGGGTCCTGCTGGTCCATCTCGTACAGGGTCACGGTGCCGTCGTAGGCGTCCACAGTGGCCTTGACGGAGTTGCGGATGTAGCTGATCTCGTCGTTCGGCAGCTGCGCGACGCCGGGGAGCGAGTCGTTGGTGACCTCGCCGAGGGGGGTCTTCTTGGCGTACGGGTAGTTGTCGAGCGTGGTGTAGCCGTCGACGATCCAGGTGATCTTGCCGTCCACAATGGCCGGGTACGGGTCGCCGTCGACCGTCAGCCACGGGGCGACCATCTCGACGCGGTCCCTCGGGTGCCGGTTGAAGATGATCTTCGACTCGTCCGTGATCGCCTGGTTGAACAGGATGTTCCGCTCGCCGTACGCGGCGGCGAACACCAGCTTGTTGAACAGGCCACCGATCCGCACGCCGCCCGCGCCGTCGTAGGTGTACGACGAGCTGTCGGTGTCGTACTCGCCGGGAGCCCCGGAGTCGCGGCCCCCGACGATCGCGTAGTCACCCGCGCTGCCGAGCTCGCCGTAGTACGTGCGGGGCTGCTGCACGCCGAACGGGCCGGGCTGGACCTTGCCGTCGGGCGCGACCTCGCTGGCCTGGAACACCGGGTAGCCACCGTTGCCGCCGTTGTCGGCGGGGGTGTTCACCTTGCTCGCCTCGGCGGCCACGAAGCCGTTGCCGTGCGTGTAGATCAGGTGCTGGTTGATCCAGTCGCGCTGGCCCTGCGGGATGCCCGCGGTGTTCAGCTCGCGGACCGCGACGATGTAGTCCTGGAGTTCCCCGTCGACCTTGTACCGGTCGACGTCGAGCTTCTCCGGGAAGGCGTAGAACGGCCGCAGCTGCTGGAACTGGGTGAAGGTCTTGGCCACCACGGCGGGGTCGAGCAACCGGATGTTGCCCAGCGTCGCCTGGTCCTTCTTCAGCTCGTCGAGCGAGACGTTCTGCTTGCCCTCGTACGGTTTCGTCTCGACCTTGTCGTCGGTGAGCCCGAACGCCTCCTTGGTCGCGTTGATGTTCCGCTTGATCGACTCGGCCTCGCGCTCGATGGCGTTCGGCTTGACCGAGAACTGCTCCAGCACGGCGGGCCACGCGGCGCCGACGAGGACGCTGGACAGGATCAGCAGCACCGTCGCGATGGCGGGCAGCTGGACGTTGCGCAGCACCGCGCCGACGAAGAACGCGATGGCGCAGAACACCGCGATGCACAGCAGGATCAGCTTGGCGGGCAGCACCGCGTTGAGGTCGGTGTACGTCGCGCCGTTGAACTTGTCGTTGCGGTCCGAGAACAGCAGCATGTACCGGTCGAAGAAGTACGCGACCGCCTTGAGCAGCACGAACACGCCGGCGACGATCGCGAGGTGCGCGCGCGACGGGCCGGAGAGCTGGCCGCCGCGGCCCGCGAGGCGGATGCCGCCGAACAGGTAGTGCGACACGACCGCGCCGACGAAGGACACCGCGGTGGCGATGAACAGCCACGACAGCAGCCACGTGTAGAACGGCAGCTGGAACGCGTAGAAGCCGATGTCGTGACCGAACTGCGGGTCGGTCACGCCGAACGGGGTGGAGTTGAGGAACAGCTGGAGCTGCTGCCAGTCCGCCTGCGCCGACGCCCCCGCGATCAGGCCGATCGCGGCGGGGATGCCGATCGCGAACAGGCGCATGCGGCGCGACACGACGGCGCGGTAGCGCGCCACCGGGTCGTCCGGACCCGTCACGGGCACGAACACCGGCCGGGTGCGGTACGCGATGATGAGGTTGATCGCGACGAGCCCGCCCACGAGCAGCCCCACGCCGAGGAAGAGTCCGAATCGAGTCAGCAGCACGGTGCTGTACACACCGCGGAACCCGACCTCGCCGAACCACAACCAGTTGACGTAGGTGCCCAGCAGGCGTGATCCGGTGATCAGCCCGACCAGGATCACGCCGCCGATGATGAGCAGCAGCCTGCTTCGTCGGGACAGTTTGGGCAGTCCGACCGGGGGCCGTGTGGCCACGGTGCACCCTCCAGGTTCGCAGTGTGTCGATAGTCGGCTGGCCGACGTCTTCAATTAGTACGTTCTGTCCAACTCTACGGAGGCCGTGCCGAGTTCCCCGATCGGTTGTCCGTTTCGGCCCTGCCGGCGCTCCGAGGTGCTGTGGGATGCGACCATAACGACCGTGTCAGACATTCATTCGACGGAGAACTCGCCCGTGCTCCTCCGCGCCGTCGCGCGCGAGGTGGAGGAGTTCGTGGCCACGGCCGGGTGGGACCAGGGGCTTCAGCTCTTCGCGCTCGTGCCGACGGCCGAGCTGCTCGCGCAGCAGCCCGAGCTGGCGGGCCAGCTCGACCCCGAGGCGTCGCCGCTGACCCCGATCGCGCAGGACGAGCTCCCCGACACCGACCTGGCCGAGGCCCTGCTGGGCATCGTCTGGCCGGACGTGGTCGTCGGATGCGCGTTGGCGCAGGAGATCCTGGTGCTGCCGCCGGAAGCCGAGGAGAAGCTGCGCGCCGAGGAACTCGGTGACGAGGAGGCCCGCGCGTTCGCCGCGGCGCACCCGCAGCGCCGCGAGGCCCGGCTGGTGGCGGCCGTGCTGCGCGACGGCACCGCCGCGTGCGTGCTGCACCTGCGCGGGAACACGGAGATGCCCGACGAGGTCGTGGAGCACCCCGAGCTGGCGCCGAACCTGACCAACGCGCTGCTGGACACGTTCAAGCCGTAGGCGCGTGCTGTTCGCGACGGGCGAACACCCGGCCGGGCGTGTCCGGCCGCGCGGCAGGTCAGCAGCCCGGCGCGTCCTTGCCCGCGGTGATCGCCTCGATGGACTGCACGGCTCCGGTCAGCGTCTCGACCTTGACCAGGCGCAGCCCCTCGGGTGCCTGCTGCTTGGCCTCGACGCAGTTGTCGGCGGGGACGAGGAAGGTCGTGGCGCCGCCCTCCTTCGCGGCGATCATCTTGAACGGGATGCCGCCGATGGGGCCGACCTGGCCGTTCTCGTTGATCTCGCCGGTGCCCGCGATGGACTGGCCGCCGTTCAGCTCGCCTGGCGTCAGCTTGTCCACGATGGACAGCGCGAACAGCAGGCCGGCGGACGGGCCGCCGACCTCGGGCACCCCGATCTTGATCTCGAACGGGGCGTCGGCGCGGTCGACGGCCAGCACCCCGAGGAAGCCGGTCTCGCGGCCGTCCGTGCGGCCGAGCGGCACCCGTGACGTCCGCTGCTCGCCCTCGCGGTCGTAGGTGATCTCGATCTCGTCGCCGGGCTTGGTGGTCTCCAGCGCGGTCTTCACGTCCTCGGCCACGGCGACCGGCTTGCCGTTGACCGCGCGCAGCCGGTCGTTCGGCTGGAGGACGGCGTCGGCGGCGCTGCCCTTGGTGATCTCGGCGGCGAGCACCTTCACCGGGTAGCCGAGGTAGCGGAGCGCGGCGACCTCGGCGCTGGTCTGCGAGTCCTGGAACGCCTTCGTGTTCTGGTCGCGGACCTCGTCCTTGGAGACGCCGGGCTTGAAGAACTCCTCGCGCGGCGCCAGCGCGTACCGGCCGCTCACCCACAGGCCGAGCGCGCCGAACAGCGAGAGGTCGTCGATCAGCGACACCGTCGTCATCGTGAGGTGGCCGCCGGTGGGGAACGTGTCCTGGCCCTCGATGGACACGACGTTCGCGCCGTCGACCTGGCCGAGCGTGTCGTAGGTCGGGCCGGGACCGAGTGCCACGTACGGCACCCGCGCGAAGCCGCCCGCCAGGCCGAGGCCGATGACGACCAGGAAGCTGAACACGAGGGTCCAGGTCCGACGGCTCAGGCCGGAGTCGTCCGACGGCGGCGGCACCGGGGGCGAGGCCGGGCCGATCGTCGTTCCACCGTCGCCGACGACGGTGTCCGTGGTGCCGCCCTCGCTGTGCTCGCTCACGGTTCGACAGAGTACGACCACCGCATGTGGATGACGTGACGTCCTCACGCTCGCAGCGAACCTGAGCCGCGCTCTCAGACGCGTCCGCGTACCGTTGTGGGCATGACTGACCTGCCGTTCGGGTTCGGGCCGTCGGACCCGGACGATGCCAACCGCAAGCCCTCCGACCAGGCCGGGCAGGGCAATCCCTTCGACTTCAACCAGCTCGGCGCGATGTTGAGCCAGCTCGGCGCGATGTTCAGCAACCAGAACGCGTCAGCCGGTCCGGTGAACTACGACCTCGCCAAGCAGATCGCCCTCCAGCAGCTCGCGGGCAAGGGCGGCGCGGGCCTCGGGTTCGCCCCCGACCAGGACAAGGCCGTCACCGACGCCGTCCACCTGGCCGAGATGTGGCTGGACCCGGCGACCGCGCTCCCCGCGGGCAGCCGGACGGTGCAGGGCTGGACAGCGCGCGACTGGGTGGAGCGCACGCTGCCGACGTGGCAGCGCCTGTGCGACCCGGTCGCCCGGCGCGTCTCCGGCGCCTGGGTCGAGGCGATGCCCGCCGAGGCCAAGGAAGCCGCGGGGCCGCTGCTGTCCATGCTCGGCCAGATGGGCGGCATGGCGTTCGGCTCGCAACTGGGCGGCGCGCTCGCCCAGCTCGCCGACGAGGTCCTGACCTCGACCGACGTGGGTCTGCCCCTGGGTCCCGAGGGCGCGGCGGCCCTGCTCCCGGCGAACATCGAGAAGTTCACCGAGGGCCTGGAGCGCCCCGCCAGCGAGGTCATGGTCTTCCTGGCCGCCCGCGAGGCCGCACACCAGCGCCTGTTCACCCACGTCCCGTGGCTGCGCCAGCGCCTGCTGGACACGGTCGAGGAGTTCGCCAAGGGCATCAAGGTCGACACCAGCGCCCTGGAGCAGATGGCGGGCCAGATCGACCCGTCGAACCCCGAGAGCATCGAAGAGGCCATGAAGTCGGGGATGCTGGAGCCCCAGACGACCCCGGAGCAGAAGGCCGCTCTCGCCCGCCTGGAAACCCTGCTGGCCCTGGTCGAGGGCTGGGTCGACGTGGTCGTGTTCGACGCGGTCGGCGAGCGCCTCCCCGGCGCGTCGGCCCTGCGCGAGACCCTCCGCAGGCGCCGCGCGAGCGGTGGTCCCGCGGAGCAGACGTTCGCCACCCTCGTGGGCCTGGAACTCCGCCCCCGCCGCCTCCGCGCCGCCTCGGCGCTGTGGAAGCTGGTGGGCGACCAGCACGGCATCGAGGTCCGCGACAGCCTGTGGGAACACCCCGACCTCATCCCCAGCGCGGACGACCTGGACGACCCGCTGGAGTTCGCCGAGCGCCTTGGCAACACCCGCAAGGCCCTGGAGGACCCGATGGCCGAACTGGAACGCACCCTCGCCGAGGAGAAGAAGGCGGAGGACAAGAAGCCGGACGGCTCCCCGGACGCCTAAAAATCTCCCGAAACAAGGCCACCACGATCCGTGGTGGCCTTGTTCATTTGAACAAATCGGCGTTTTTGCCGACAACCCGACCGCCACGGAACCGGCACTCCAGGCGTCATCGACACCCCTGCCGCCACCCCGATCCCCAGCCGCTTCGTGCCTGACCAGGCCTTGTCAAGGCATCTTTCCTTCCTTGACAAGGCCTGGTCAGGCATCGAGACGATGACAGGAGCGGGGTGACGTCACCCACCAAATCAAAAGGCCCCGCACACCCAGGGCCCCCACGCACGAAACTCCCCCGTGCCTAATCCTCCTCGATCCCCAATCCGGCGGCCGCGGAAATACCCTCCAGGTACCCCATGGCCCTCTCGGACTTCGGGTACCGGTGCACCAGCTCCCAGAAGTCCTTCCCGTGCCCCGGCACCCTCAGGTGCGCCAACTCGTGCACCAGCACGTAGTCGAGCACCCAGGACGGCACGTCCCTCAACCGCTCGCTGACCCGGATGGTGCCCTCGGTGGGCGTGCACGACGCCCACCTCGTCCGCATCGGCGGCACCCACCGCACGCTCGTCGGCTCCGCGTCGTCGTCCAGGTACCGCTGGGCCAACTCCTCGCACCGCGCCAGCAGAGCGGCGTCCGACGTGCGAGCAGGTGACCGTCTGCGGGTCTCGCTCCGTTGCAGGCGGCTGAGCATCTCGGCCACCCAGTGCTCCTCCTCGCCCTTGCTCATGCGGGCGGGCAGCAGCACCACAACCTTGTCCCCCTCCCGGTACGCGCTGACCATGCGGCGCCGCCGCGCGCTGCGGCGGACCTCCACACGGGTTTTGGCTACCTGCGGTTCGGCCATGGCTCCCACGGTAAAGCCACCCACCGACAATTCGGGGCCGCCAAGCGGCCGTGAGGGATGACACGGTCGGGGCAGATTCCTCCGAAAGGCGGCTGGACACGCACTGGTGGACATGCAGGCGTCCGCACGCATCCGGAGGTAGCGTGCTGCGCAGGCCCCCGAGTGCGGTGCAGAACGCTCCGCCTCACGACGCTGTCAGCCGCCCGGCGGACGTCAGCCAAAGCAAGGGAGGAACCCGTGGCCGAGACCTACAACGGCTACTGCGTGAAGTGTCGCGAGAAGCGCGACTTCTCCGGAGAGATCCACGAGAACAACAACCGCAGGATGGCTAAGGGCAAGTGCCCCACGTGCGGCACCACGGTCACCCGAATCCTGGGCAAGGCCAAGGTCTGACGAAACCTGCTGGTGGGCAGCTCACGAGGTTGCCCACCAGCACGTTCGTCCATCTCCCGTCAAGACCTCTTCTCCCGCCCTGTGGACAACTCCGGGGCCTGTGGACGAGCGTTGTGCCCCCGCCGATCCCGGCGGCACGCTGACCCCGTGAGCACCAACACCACCGACCGAGACCCCTCCCGCAGGCTCCGCGTGCTGCCCGGCCTGCCCGTGCTGCTGCGCGACGAGGGAGAGGTCCAACTCGGCACGGACCCCCGCCACGCCATCGTCGTGGATGACCTCCCGTCCCCTTTCGTGGACGAGTTGATGGCTCTCGACGGCCGTTCAACGGTCGCTGAACTGGGTGAACGTCTGGCCGCGAAGGACACCGACCCGGCCGAGTTCCTCGACCTGCTGGACCAGTTGGCAGAAGTCGGCCTGGTCGACGAGGCCGTGCCGGTCCCCGGTCGCCTGGCGCCGGACACGACGAGCCGGGCGCTGCGCACCGGGCGGCCGGGCACGGGGATCGTCGCGGCCCGCGACCGCAGAGCCGTCGTCGTGCACGGCAACGGCCGGATCGCGGTCGCCCTCGCGTCCCTGCTGGCCGCCGCCGGCATCGGCCGGGTGCACGTCGTGGCGAGCGGTCGCGTCGGCCCGGAGGACACCGGGTCCGGGTACCTGGACATCGACGTCGGCCGTCCGCGCCGGGAGGCGGCAGTCGACGCCGTCGGCCGAGCGTCGGGCGACGTGCGCACGGGCTGGATGACCAGCACCGGAGCACCGGACATGGTGGTGCTGACGGACTCGCTCGTGCCTCCCCCGCAGCTGCTGAACACCCTGATGCTCGAAGGCACCCAGCACCTCGTCGTGCGGGTGCGCGACGGCACCGGCGTCATCGGCCCGCTGGTCGTGCCGGGCCGCACGAGCTGCGTGCGGTGCACCCACCTGCACCGCACGGACCGCGACGGCCGCTGGCCCGCGGTGGCGACCCAGCTCGCGGACAAGACGCAGCCCTCGGACGTGGCGTCGGCCGCGGTGTGCGCGGCGCTCGCGGTCGGTCAGGTGCTCGCCGCGCTGGACCCCGTCGAGGTGGGGCTGAGCCCGCCGACGACCTGGAACGCGACCCTGGAGGCCAACCCGCAACTGGGCGTGGTCGAACGTCTCGACTGCCCGCCGCACCCCGCGTGCACCTGCGGCAGCGCGAGGGCCCTCTCGTCCTCTGTGTAGGTTTCGTGGTGGACACGTGTTCCACTGCGACCGAGACAAGGGGCGGGGGAGAATCACCGGGTGAGCGAGATCCCGCGCAAGGCCGTGCAGCGCACCGCCAAGCTGGCAACCCTTCCCATCGGGGTGGCCGGCCGTGTCGTCGGCGGCTGGGGCAAGCGGCTGACCGGCATGAGTTCCGAAGAGGTCACCGCCGACATGACCGCGAAGACGGCTGAACAGGTGTTCGCCGTCCTCGGCCAGCTCAAGGGCGGGGCCATGAAGTTCGGCCAGGCCCTGAGCGTGTTCGAGGCCGCGGTGCCGGAGGACATGGCCGCGCCCTACCGCGAGGCTCTCACCAAGCTCCAGGCCGGGGCTCCACCGATGCCGACCCGCACCGTCCACCGGGTGCTCGCCGAGCAGCTCGGGGCGGCGTGGGCGAAGCGGTTCGTGGAGTTCGACGACGAGCCCGCCGCGTCGGCCAGCATCGGCCAGGTGCACCGGGCCGTGTGGCACGACGGCCGCCAGGTCGCCGTGAAGGTGCAGTACCCCGGCGCGGACGAGGCGCTGAACGCCGACCTGAAGCAGCTGCTGCGGTTCAGCAGGCTCGTGCAGGCGATCGTGCCCGGCGCCGAGGTGAAGCCGCTGCTGGAGGAGCTGCGCGACCGGATGGTCGAGGAGCTCGACTACCGGACCGAGGCGGACAACCAGCGGACGTTCGCGAAGGCGTTCGACGGCGACGCGCACGTGCTGGTGCCGAAGGTGGTCGCCAGCGCGCCGAAGGTCATGGTCAGCGAGTGGATCGACGGCACCCCCCTGGCCACGATCATCCGCGAGGGCACCCGGGAGCAGCGCGACCTGGCGGGCAGGCGCTTGGCGGAGTTCCACTTCTCCGCGCCGAGCCGGTCCGGTCTGCTGCACGCCGACCCGCACCCCGGCAACTTCCTGCTCGGTGACGACGGCAGGCTCCGCACGATCGACTTCGGCGCGTGCGCCCGGCTGCCCGACGGCCTGCCGAGGACGTTGGGCCTGATGACCAGGCTCGCGCTCGACAAGCGCCCGGACGCCCTGCTCGACCTGCTGCGCAGCGAGCACTTCATCCGTCCCGGCACGGAGTTGGAGGGCGAGGACGTCCTCAACTACCTCGGTCCCTTCGTCGAACCGCTGCGCACGGAGAAGTTCAAGTTCACCCGCCGGTGGTTGCAGAGCCAGGCGGAACGGGTCGGTGACCTGCGCAAGCCGGACTCGCGCACCGGCCGCTCGCTCAACCTGCCGCCGCAGTACCTGCTGATCCACCGGGTGACGCTCGGCGCGACCGGCATCCTCTGCCAGCTCGACGCCGAGGTGCCCACCCGCTCCATCGTCGCCCGCTGGCAACCGGGTTTCGACGACGAGTCCGACCTGTCCACAGGCGACTGAGTTGTCCACAGCTCCGAGATAGCCGCTCGCTCATCCCACCGCCGTCCAGCACGATCGAACCGTGACGATCCACGACGGCGTGACCAGCACCTCTGACCTGCTCGAATCCGGTGTCGCGAGGTACACCATCGAAACCAGGTGCCGCCCCGGCGGCCCCTGGCGCAGGCTCCTGCCCGGCGTCCTGCTGCTCAGTCCGGGAGAGCCGACGAGGCGACAACGCCTGCGGGCCGCACTCGTCTACGCGGGCCCGCGGGCGGTCATCACCGGCATCGACGCCCTGCACGGCCAAGGCCTGCCGGGCCTGCCGCTACCGCCGCGCGTCCACGTGCTCCAGCAACCGGACCAACGCCTCAACAACCACGACTTCCTCCTGCTGGAACGCACCACCAGACGCCCGCAGGTGGTCCTCAACACCGATCTCCCCCTGGCCACACCGACCAGGGCAACCCTCGACGCCGCCCGCCGCGAACAACACCCGCTCCGCCTGCACCAGTTGCTGGCAGCGGTGCTCCGCGCGGGCCTGTGCACCGCGCCGGACCTGCTCACCGAACTGGACGCGGGCAGCAAACGCGGCGCGGCAGCCCCCAGAGCCGCCCTGAGAGCACTGACAAGCGTCTGACCTGCGATTCTTCACCGCCCGCTCACCACAACCGGTAGTCCGGCAGTGATGGGGCTCAATCAGCGGCACGACGCCAACCACCCCGGGTGGAGGAGGCCAATTCAGCGAACCGACATCCAGTGGCTCAGTTCCCACCGTTTCGCCGTGAACTGGCGGTCCGTTCCGCCGCCGGCTACCAACCGCGAAGCCGCTCAGCCGTGCAGCCGTCGACCTGGTCCGCTACCAACTGACCGCCAGCCGCCCCACCGTCCACCGACCACCGATCCGCTCTGCGACCACCAGCCGCCACGGCGGGCCGCCGCCCACTGCCAGCACCCGCCGACCTCACCGCCCGCAACCCGCAACCCGCAACCCGCAACCCGCAACCCGCAACCCGCAACCGACCCACTCTGCCGCCCGACGGCCCCAACCGCCAGCCGCTACCCGCGCCAAGCCCCAGCCGTGCCCAACCTCGCCCCCAGCCGCTCCCCGCCCAGCCGCCAACCGCCGGACCCTGGTTTCGGCCGGTTACCAGTACTCGGTCGGGAGTTTGGCCTCCAGGTCGCGGACGTGGGTGCGGGCGCAGGTGTGGCAGAGCCAGGTTCGGCGGCCTCGGTCGCGGTCGCTCACCCAGGCCAGGCGTTGGGCCGGGTCGGTGACCGCGTCTCGGGACCGGCCGCACCGGGAGCAGGTTTCGGTCACGGTTTCTGTCCTGTGTGGACGGTGTTGGTCTGGAGGAAGAAGACGTCCTCGCGAAGACCGACGTAGTTCGGGTCGCTCGGGTCGAGGAGGGTGCGGAGGGCTGCCCGGTCCGCCGGGTGGAGGAGGTCGCCGGTGACGTCGTGGCGCCAGCGGAGCCAGTCCTCGATGGAGTCGCGGACCACCGGCTTGGTGGGGGCCGGGTGGTCGACGAGGTAGCTGAAGGCGCTCACGTCGTGCAGGCCCGCGTCGGCCAGGACGATGTTCCAGCCTGCGGTGAGGCGGACGACGTCGGGGATTTGTTCACGCATCCGGGTGAACCACTGGTCGCGGGCCGCGGCCAGGCGGTCCTGCAAGCCCGGTTCGCCGACACCGAGGTCCCACGGGAGGCAGCGGGTGTCGAGGCCGCCCTCGGCGAGGGCGAACCAGCCGCCGGGTGCCAGGGCGCCGATGAGGTTGACCGCGCCTTGGCGCTGGTCGGGGAGGTGGTGCAGGACGTTCGACGCCCACACGAGGTGTGCGGCGGCGGCGAACTCCGTCGGTTCCTCGGTGGCGATGTCGGCCAGCACGGGACGCACCCGGACCGTGGTGGTCGTGCTGTCGGACTCGTAGGAGGCGGCGGCTCTGGCCCTGGTGGTGGCGGCGTCGAGCAGTTCGGGCACGGCGTCGACCAGGACGACCGTGCCGCCGCCCCGCGCGCACAGGGCCTCGGTGAGGGCGACGCTCATGCCGCCCGCCCCCGACCCGACGTCGATGACGGTCGGGTTGTCGGGCAGCGCTCGGACGAGCCTCCGAGCGACGACGCGCAAGGCGTCCGCGTGCAGTTCGTCGGCCCGGCGCATCGCGATCAACCGCGAGGGCCAGTCGATTCCGTCGTGCGTGTGTCGTGCCACCTCCGCACCGTACCCATGACTCGGGCCGCTCTCCCGTCGAAAGGGGGAGAGCGGCCGGAGTCGCCCGGATCAGAGCTGGCGGGCTGAGCGGAGCGCTCGCTTCTGGGCCCACCCGGACAACCGGCGCCAGCGGTTGGCGACGATCAGCCGGTGGGCCAGTCGTTGGCGTTCAGCGAGGTTTTCCGAATCTCGCATTCGGGCACGTGCAAGGTCTTCATGGAGCAACATTCGGCCGATCCCCTGGTTCTTGTGGTCGAGGTTGTGCAGTTCGTCGTCGGTGATTCGCTTCGTGGTCACGCGGCGGCCTCCTGGCTGGTAGCCCCCCGGACAACGGTCGCGGCGGGCGCCGCGGGTACTACAGGTGCGGCGTCCTTGCGCGGACGGCCGCGCGGACGCTTGCGCGCGATGACGGCACCGCGCTCGAAGATCTCGCCACCCCAGACACCCCACGGCTCGTGGCGAGCCAGTGCTCCGGCGAGGCACTCGGCGATCACGGGGCAGCCGACGCAGAACGTCTTGGCCTTCTCGAGCTCGGCGGGTGCGTCCGCGAACCACAGGTCGGGGTTGTTGGTGCGGCAGGGCAGGTCGAGACCTGCGTCGGGAGCGGTGTCGATCAAGCAGGCGACACCGGCTCCGCCGTGGTCAGCAGGCTCGGGAAACGTTCCGCTGGTTATCGGAACGGTTGCGGTCAACATCAGGTGAACTCCTGTCGGGTGCTGCGATGGGGTTGTCGTCCCAGGGACAGCAAAAAGGCCGCGGTCCCTGTGCGGGTCCGCGGCCTTAGGTGAGCCAGGTAGTCCTGACAGTCCTGTGTCAGGTTCTACTTCGCTCGTGCGCGGACGGCGCATCGATAGAGTTGTTGGTGGTGGTGCGGCCACCGCTGGTGCCGCCACCCGTGTAGGCGATCGGCTCCAGGACTGGCAGGACTCGCTCGGCGTTCCACACCTGTGCGTGGCGAACGCGGGCAGACTTCTGCCCCGCAGCGAGATCCATCGGCGACACGCAAACGACCCCGGCCGAGAGGCGACCGGGCGTCGTGAAGATGCTGAGAGTCTTCACAGTGGTCACCTCCATCAACGGGCTCGTGGTTGGCAAGTCGGTTCGTTCTCATCCCCAGTCGGGCACTCCGTGCCCGGCATCAGCAGGTTACGAGGCCTCGCGGGAGGCGTGCAACCGCTTTTTCCAAATCTCTTCCGATCGGATGGATTTTCACCGTTCGCCCTGGACAACGCCCAGTACGTCGGCTCCGAACTTGTCGAGCTTCGAGGCCCCGATGCCGGAGATCGACACCAGTCCCGCGTTGTCCGCCGGACGCACCTCGGCGATGGCCACGAGGGTCGCGTCGGTGAACACGACGTAGGACGGCACCTTCAGCTCACGGGCGCGCGCGGCCCGCCAGGCCCGCAGCCGCGCCAGCAGCTCTTCGTCCACATCGGACGGACAGCGGGCGCAGCGGCCGAGCTTCACGGCCTGCGTGCCGACCAGCTCCGACTCGCACACCCGGCAGACCGGCTTCGGCCTCTTCTGGAGCGGTTCGCGCTTGGTGCCGAGGGCGGCGGGGTGGTCGTCGGGCACGAGCCCGTACATGAACCTGCTGCGCCGCCGGTACTTGCGGCCCCCGGCGGCGCGGGACAGCGCCCACGACAGCCAGAGGTGTTCACGCGCACGGGTGACGCCGACGTAGAGGAGCCTGCGCTCCTCCTCGATCTTCGCCTCGTCGCCGTCGGCGTGCATGATCGGCATGGTTCCCTCGACCAGGCCGACGAGGAACACGGCGTCCCACTCCAGGCCCTTGGCCGCGTGCAGCGACGCGAGGGTCACGCCCTCGACCGTCGGCGGGTGCTGGGCCTCGGCGCGCAGGTCGAGCTCGACGGCGAACTTCGCGAGGTCCGCGCCCTCGACGGCGCTCGCCAGCTCCTCGGCGAGTTCGACGAGCGCGAGCAGCGACTCCCACTTCTCCCGCGCGGTGCCACCGGCGGGCGGCTCGTCCGTCAGGCCCAGCCGGGCGAGCACCTGCCGCACCTGGCCGGGCAGGTCGCCGTCGGGCGGCGCGTGGCTCGCCGACCGCAGGGCGACCATCGCCTGCCGCACCTCGGTGCGCGCGAAGAACCGCTCGCCGCCGCGCACCTGGTAGGGGATGTCGACCTCGGTCAGGGCCTGCTCGAACACCTCGGACTGGGCGTTGACCCGGTAGAGGATCGCGATCTCGCTCGCGGGCACGCCCTCGGCGAGCAGCTTGCGCACGCGCTGGGCGACCATCGCCGCCTCTTCGGGCTCGTCGCCGAACTCCGTGAACGTCGGCCGCGGCCCTGACGGGCGCTGCCCGATCAGCTGGAGCCGCGAGCCCGCCGGACGGCCGCGCGCCCACTTGATGACCTCGTTCGCCAGCCCCACGACCTCCGGCGTCGACCGGTAGTCGCGCTCCAGGCGCACCACCTGCGCCTCGGGGAACCGGCGGCCGAAGTCGAGCAGCGGGCGGGGCGAGGCACCCGCGAACGAGTAGATGGTCTGGTTGGCGTCGCCGACGACGGTCAGGTCGTCGCGCTGCCCGAGCCACGCGTCGAGCACGCGCTGCTGCAACGGGGTGACGTCCTGGTACTCGTCGACCACGAAGCACCGGTAGCGGTCGCGGAACTCGTCCGCGACCTCGCTGTGCTCCTCCAGCGCGGCGGCGGTGTGCAGGAGGAGGTCGTCGAAGTCGAGCAGCTGCGCGTTGTTCTTGAGCTGCTCGTAGGCCTGGTAGACGAGGGTGAGCTGCTCGGCGGGCACCGGGGTGTCCCGGTGCGTGCGCGCCGCGGCGGCCGGGTAGCCCTCCGGCGTGACCAGCGACGCCTTCGACCACTCGATCTCGCTCGCCATGTCCCGCAGGGTCTCGGGTGACGTCGGCGCGCCGACCCGGTTCGCCGCCTGGGCGATGTAGCGGAGCTTGCCCTCGATCAGCTGCCACTGGTCGCCGCCGACGACCCTCGGCCAGAAGTAGCGGAGCTGCCGCAGCGCCGCGGCGTGGAACGTGCGGGCCTGCGCGGCCGTCACGCCCAGCGCGCGCAACCGCGTGCGCATCTCCCCCGCCGCCCGCGCGGTGAACGTGACCGCGAGGACCTGACCAGGGGCGACGTGCCCGCGCTGGACCAGGTAGGCGATGCGGTGGGTGATCGTGCGCGTCTTGCCGGTGCCCGCACCCGCGAGCACGCAGACCGGCCCTCGCGGCGCCTCGACCGCGGCGCGCTGTTCCGGGTCGAGTCCCTCGAGCAGCGGGTCCATGCGGAGCAGTCTCGCAGACGGTCCGACAACGATTGTGGGAGGCGGTGAACGCGGTGTCGCCACGGCCGTATCCTGGTGGGCATGGCTGGTAAGCAGGACAAGGCTGCCAAAGTGGACAAGACGGCTGCCAAGGAGGCGAAGAAGGCGCGGCGCGCGGCTTCACGCGCCAAGCGCGGGCAGATCTTCGAGGCGTTCAAGATGCAACGCCGCGAGGACAAGGCGCTGGTGCCGCTGATGCTCGGCGCGGTGCTCGGCGCGACGGCGCTGGCGTTCGGCATCGGCTACTTCTTCGACATGCAGTGGGTGTTCCTGCCGATGGGCATCGCGCTCGGCGCGCTGCTCGCGGTGATCATCTTCGGCCGCCGGGTCCAGGCGAACGTCTTCAAGAAGGCGGACGGCCAGCCGGGTGCCGCGGCGTGGGCGTTGGAGAACCTCCGCGGCAAGTGGCGGGTCACGCCCGCCGTCGCCGGGACGACCCAGCTCGACGCGGTCCACCGCGTGATCGGGCGGCCCGGCGTCGTGCTGGTCGCCGAGGGCGCTCCGCACCGGGTGAAGGCGCTCCTCGCCCAGGAGAAGAAGCGCATCGCCCGCGTGATCGGCGAGACCCCGATCTACGACCTGACCGTCGGCGCCGACGAGGGCCAGGTCCCGCTGCGCAAGCTCCAGAGCTACCTGATGAAGCTGCCGCGCAACATCTCGGCCGCCCAGGTCGAGACGATCGAGGGCAGGCTGTCCGCCCTCGCCAGCCGCGGTGCCGCGCTGCCCAAGGGCCCGATGCCCGCGGGCGCGAAGATGCGCAGCGTCCAACGCACCATGCGCAGGCGCTGAGACCCCGTTCACGCGAGAGGCCCCGATCACCGTGATCGGGGCCTCTTCCGCGTCACGGAGGTCCGCACGCGCACGACGTCGCGCCGCGGCGGTCCGCACGACCGGCCGATCCGGCGTTCCACCTGGTCAGCGGACGCGGATGACCACGGTGTTGCTCGCCTTGTCGTGCAGGCAGCGGCCGTCGGCGTCCCAGATCACCGCGGGGATGACCAGGAAGATCAGCCCCGTGCGCAGCGCGGCCCTCGGGATGCCCACCATCGGGGCTCCGTCGAGCCGGGCGACGCGCAGGCCGAAGATGGCGTGCCCCGGCGTGAACCCGAAGAACGAGACGGCGATGATGGTGATCGCGAACCAGGCCAGCAGGCTCCAGTTGCGCGGCAGGTCGGGGTAGGTGAACAGGCCCGCGACACCCGCCGCGAGCAGGAAGTCGGTGAGGATCGCGAACGCCCGGCGACCGCTGGACGCGATCGAGCCCGGTCCGCTCCGCGGCAGCCCGAGGCGTTCACCCTTGAAGCGCGGCCCGGTCCCGTCGCCGGAGTCCGCTCCCGGCTCCAGGACGCTGCGCGGGCCCGAAAGCCACGAACCGGTCCATTTGCTCACACCTACAGAGTAATGCCGTGCTCACTGGGTGAGTACCGGCAGGTCGGCTTGCCCTCGGTGCGCGCCCCGTTAACACTGGCGAAACATCGGAGTGACGGCTGGGCAACACCAGCGACATAGCGTCACCCCCGATGGCAGGCCGCGATCCTGCGGCCGCGCAGGACCGCGCCCCTCCAGTGTCGACAGGGCCAGCGGACAGCACTGCACTCAAGACGTGAGGAGTCGACGAGCGTGTTCAAGAATTCCGACGAGGTCCTGAAGTACATCTCCGACGAAGGCGTGAAGTTCGTCGACGTGCGGTTCAGCGACCTTCCCGGCGTGATGCAGCACTTCACGCTCCCGGTGTCGGCCTTCGACGCGGACGCGATCAGCGAGGGCCTGGCGTTCGACGGCTCCTCGGTCCGGGGTTTCCAGTCGATCCACGAGTCGGACATGCTGCTGCTGCCCGACCTGGCGACGTCGCGCATCGACCCGTACCGCATCGAGAAGACGTTGGTCATCAACTTCTTCGTGCACGACCCCTTCACCCGCGAGGCCTACAGCCGCGACCCGCGCAACATCGCGCGCAAGGCCGAGCAGTACCTGGCCGAGTCCGGCATCGCCGACACCGCGTTCTTCGGTTCCGAGGCCGAGTTCTACATCTTCGACTCGATCCGGTTCGAGAACAAGGAGAACAAGTCCTTCCACGAGATCGACTCGATCTCCGGCTGGTGGAACACCGGCCGTGAGGAAGAGGGCGGCAACAAGGGCTACAAGGTCAGGTTCAAGGGCGGCTACTTCCCCGTCAGCCCGACCGACCACTACGCCGACCTGCGCGACAAGATGGTCCTCGACCTGGAGTCCTCGGGCTTCGCCGTCGAGCGCGCGCACCACGAGGTGGGCACCGCCGGTCAGGCCGAGATCAACTACAGGTTCAACACGCTGCTGCACGCGGCCGACGACCTCCAGTTCTTCAAGTACATCATCAAGAACCGCGCCCACGCCGAGGGCAAGACGGTGACGTTCATGCCCAAGCCGCTGTTCGGCGACAACGGCTCCGGCATGCACACCCACCAGTCGCTGTGGAAGGACGGCGCGCCGCTGTTCCACGACGAGTCCGGCTACGCCGGCCTGTCGGACACGGCCCGCCACTACATCGGCGGCATCCTGCACCACGCGCCGTCGCTGCTGGCGTTCACCAACCCCACGGTGAACTCCTACCACCGCCTGGTCCCCGGCTACGAGGCCCCGGTCAGCCTGGTCTACTCCCAGCGCAACCGCTCGGCGTGCGTCCGCATCCCGATCACGGGCAACAACCCGAAGGCCAAGCGCATCGAGTTCCGCTGCCCCGACTCGTCGGGCAACCCGTACCTGGCCTTCGCCGCCATGATGATGGCGGGCCTGGACGGCGTGAAGAACAAGATCGAGCCCCCGGCCCCGATCGACAAGGACCTCTACGAGCTGCCGCCCGAGGAGGCCAAGGACGTCAAGCAGGTCCCGGCCACCCTGGACGCCGTGCTCGACAGCCTCGAAGCCGACCACGAGTTCCTCCTGGAGGGCGGCGTGTTCACGCCCGACCTCATCGAGACCTGGATCGCCCTCAAGCGCGAGAACGAGATCGACCCGCTCCGCCTCCGCCCGCACCCGTACGAGTTCGCCCTGTACTACGACGTGTGACGAGCGACCGGACACACCGAGGGCCCCGTGCGATCCGCACGGGGCCCTCGGCCGTTGCCCTGGTGGTCAGGACGTCGGCACCCGGTCCTCGGGGACCAGGCGGATGATCGTGCCGTCGCGCAGCCGGATCGTGGTCTGGTTGGGCTCGGGCCTGACGCGCACGCCGTTCTCGTAGATCTCGGTCTGCGACGGCACGGTGTACACGCCGCCGGGCTTGGGGCGCAGGACCTTGCCGCCGGGGATGTTCAGGACGGTGCCGCCCTGCCGCGAGCCACCGCCGCCGCCCGCCTGGGCCTGGGCGAAGACCACGCCGCGGGTGGTGCCGGGGTCGGCCGCCGCGGCGGTGGTGGTGAACGCCTCCGGGCGGTTCGGCGCGGCCACCTGCGCGGCCGACTGCGCGGACGCCACCGACGTGGAGCCGTCGGAGGTCGTGGACGCGGTGGTGGGAGCGCCCCGCACGGCGTCGGCGAGGGCGGTGAGCAGGGGCGTGACGTTGGTGATGGTCTGGCGGACCCGCTGCTCCACCGCGGAGATCGGGGCGCGGTAGGAGCTGATCATGCCGGTGCTCTCGGCGAGCACGGTCGAGGTGATCCCGCCCTCGACGGCGATGGCCTGGAGGGCGAAGGAGATCAGCCGCTGGACCAGGTCGGTGAGCAGGTCGCCCGCCTGCTGCCTGCCGCCCGCGACGGCGGTGCCCACGGCGGTGGTCGCGGCGCTCCCGGCCAGGGCCAGCGCCACGACCTGGGCGAGCGCGGACGCGATCTCCGCCGTGCGGGCCCGGTACCGGTCGCCCGCGGCGCCGCCCCACTGGGCGGTGTCGGTCGCGGACGAGCGGACCAGCCGCTCCCGGACCTCCTCGACGCGCGTCGCGACCTGCTGCCAGGTGTCGGCGAAGGTACGGACCACCTCGGCCTTGCCCGCCATCCGGTCGCACACGTCCTGCAACGGCTGGACGTGCGAGGTGAGGAAGCCGAGTCCGGCGGCGGCCAGTGCGTCGACCGGTCTCACGGTGGCGTCCAGCGCCGCCGTGCTCCCGCTCCCGCCGAGTCCTCCCGCGACCCATCCGCCGCCGCTGATGGTGCCCGCCAGCGCGGCCACCCGGTCGCCGCTCATGCCTGTGCCCCCGGTGCGGTGCCGCGGCCGATCGCCCCGAACCGCGCCGCCTCGTCGGCCTCCTGCCCGAGGTAGGCGGTGACCGTGTCGCTCAGGGCCGTGCCCGCGGACTCCAGCGCCTCCACGTCGGTGCGCAGCACCTCCTGGCCCGCTCTGGCCAACGCGGCGACGGCGGTGACGAACGGCTGACCGATCAGTCCGCAGGCGTCGGCGGTCAGCTCGACCCCGGCCGCGGTGTCGGCCGCCTGCCCCAGTTCCGCCGCCAGGTCCCGCAGCGTGCGCGCGTGACCCGACAGCGCGTCGGTGACGACCTCGTACGACTGGCTCATCGGGGGTTCTCCTCTCGGACGTCCTCCACGGCGGTGTTCGTCCCGGTCCTCCCCGCGGCGCGGGCGCGGACGGCGGACGCGGCTCCCGGCCTGCGCCGGGTCCGAGGGTGGCGCACCCGCCGCGTCGCGGGCTAGGCCCGTTCAGCCGCTGTGCACCACCACCGCGAGCACCGCGAGGGTCGTGGAACGCTCATCCGGGTGGTCCGGGTACGAATGTCGACGAGCCATTGTTCACGACTAATTAGTGATCTCGATCACATATATTCCAGGTCGCGATCGTCGAGAATTTTCCGTTTTCACCACCAATTAGCCATGAAATGCCGAAAGCCCCCGAACACGGGGTTCGGGGGCTTTCGCGGGACCGGCCTAGCGGGGGATCTCGATGCCCGCGACGGCAACCGCCCCACCCGTCGGGGCGAGGGAACCGGTGATGCCGTTGAAGGCGATGTCTATCTTCGTGGCGGCCTTGGCGACGCTCTGGTCGAGCTCGACGGTGCCGGTGATGCCAGCCCCCTTGGCCACGGTCACGGGCCACTTGCTCGTCGACAGCGACGCGCCGTACTCGCGCTTCGTGTCGTCGACGGCCTTGAACGGACCGAGGGGCAGCTCCATCTTCGCGGTGCTGGCGTTGACCGCCGTGATGTGCAGCTTGACCCGTCCGCCCTGGTTCTCGACCCTCGTGACCTCGACCGTCAGCAGTCCGCGGGACTGCTTGAACGAGCCTTCGACCACCTTCGTCTCCGCGCTGGGCGACGCGGGCGTCTCCGAGGACTCCGCGGTGGTGGTGCCGAGCGCGCCGTTGAGGCCACCCTGGCCGCTCGGTGACTCGCTCGACGTCACGGGCGGGTTCTGGCCTGTCGTGTCCCGCAGGTCGACGCTCAACGCGCCTACGCCGACAGTGCCCGCCGTGACCGCCTGGATGACGCCGAGGAGCACCAGCACTCCGAGCATCACCAAGCTGATCTTGAGGACCGTGTTGGTCTTCCTGAGGTGTTGGATCTCGTCGTCCATGACGTCCTTCGTCCGGGCGCGCGCCGTACTGACGTGAATGTCTTGTCGGTGTTGAACCGAGCCAGTCTTGACACCAACAACGGTTCCCGTCAATGCGATCCGGGATATAGTTCACACTATTCGACGCTGTGTGAGCGAAACCGAACCCGCTGTCGCAGACCGACCGGTCCTACACCCGTCCGGCGGAACATCCGGTGAACGCCGCGGGGCTGACCACGCGCCGCGGCGATGCGGGGGTTAGGGTCGCGCGGTGTCTGATGACGTAGCTGAATTCCACGCCCCGCAGTTGCTCTCCACCCAGATCGTCGACTCCGCGGCCGAGGCCGTCGAGGCGGTGCTCGCGGCCGACACGCTCGACCTCGGTGTGCGCGTCTACAACCGCCTGGTGCCCGACGACGACTCCGACGACACGCTGGTCGAGGAGTGGGTCATCGAGATCTACACCAACGCCCCGGCCGTCGACCCCGACGACGACGAGGACGAGGACGAGGCCCCCGCCGAGAGCTGATCGACCGAACGAACCGGTGGGCCCGTGCGAGCAGCACGGGCCCACCGGCGTTCTCAGACCTCCAGCACGACCTTGCCGCGCACGTGGCCGCCTTCGAGCAGCCGGTGCGCCTCCACGGCCCTGGCGAGCGGGAACACCTGCTGCACCTCGACGCGCAGCGCACCCGCGTCGACCTGCCCCGCGAGCCACTCCAGGTCGGCGGCCACGGGGGCGGCGAACACCCAGCGCCCACCGAGCCCGACGACGTTGGTGTCCACGATGGACACCACCCGCGCCGGATCCCGCACCAGAGCGGGAGAATCGCCGAGCGCGGCACCGCCCACGCAGTCCAGCGCCACGTCGACCTTCCCGTCACCACCGACCAGGTCGGCCACGTTGTCGACCAGCGCGTCGCCGTACGCCACCGGCTCCGCACCCAGCGACCGCACGAAGTCGTGGTTGCGCGGCGACGCGGTGCCGATCACGCGGCTGGCGCCCAACGCCTTGGCGACCTGCACCGCGAGGTGCCCGACCCCGCCCGCGGCGGCGTGCACGAGCACCGCGTCACCCGGCCCGACGCCGACGGCCCGCAGCGACTGGAGAGCGGTGAGCCCGCACAGCGCGAGCCCGCCCGCCTCCGCGAAGCCGAGCGACGCCGGCTTGTGCGCCAGGCCGCGCTCGGTGGCCGCGACCAGCTCCGCGTACGTGCCGTCCCGCACGTGGTCCTGGCGCTGGTAGCCGAACACCTCGTCACCCGGCGCGAACCCGGTCACCGCCAACCCGGTCGACACGACCACACCCGCCACGTCCCAGCCGGGCACCAGCGGGAAGTGGTGCGGCAGCAGACCCCGGAGGTGCCCGGCGCGCACGGCGGCGTCGACCGGGTTCACGCCCGCGGCTCTGACCTCGACCAGCACCCGGTCCGGTCCGACCAGCGGCTCCGGCAGGTCTCGCAGCGTCATGACCTCGGCATCGCCGAACGCGTCGTACGCGATCGCTTTCACAGCAGCCCCTCACCCCGGTTCCGGCAGTGATCGACTCCAGTGTCTAGGACTCGTAGAAGACGCGCTCGACGACGGCGCGGGCCCTCCTGGTCGTGCGCCGGTACTCGTCGAGGAACTCCCCCGGATCCGTGCCCGGCGCGTGGCCCATGACGGCCGCGACGGCGGTCAGGTCCCGGCCGGTGGTCGGCAGCTGGTCACCGGGCTTGCCCTTCACCAGCATCACCGCGTTGCGCGCCCGCGTCGCCATCAGCCAGGCGTGCTTCAGCTCCTCGGCGTCCCCCTCGTCGAGCAGACCCGCCTCCGTGGCCGCCTGGATGCCGCGGATGGTCGACGGCGTGCGCAGCGACGGCACGGCGTGCGCGTGCTGGAGCTGGAGCAGCTGGACGGTCCACTCGACGTCGGCGAGCCCGCCGCGCCCGAGCTTGGTGTGCGTGCTGGGATCGGCACCGCGCGGCAGCCGTTCCGCGTCGACGCGGGCCTTGATCCGCCGGATCTCGCGCACGGCCTTCGCGTCCAACCCGCCCTCGGGGTAGCGGATCGGGTCGATCATCTCCACGAACCGCTCCCCGAGGCCCTCGTCACCGGCGATGGGCCGCGCGCGCAGCAGCGCCTGCGCCTCCCACACCTCGGCCCACTGCCGGTAGTAGGCGCGGTAGGACTCGAACGTCCGCACCAGCGGCCCCTGCCTGCCCTCGGGCCGCAGGTCGGCGTCCACCTGGAGCGCCGGGTCCTGGCTCGGCGAGCCGAGCAGCCGCCGCACCGTCTCGGCGAGGGAACTGGCGTACTTCAACGCCTCCCCGTCCTCCGCGCCCTCCACCGGCTCGCACACGAACAGCACGTCGGCGTCCGACCCGTAGCCCAGTTCCCGGCCGCCGAGCCTGCCCATGCCGATCACCGCGACCCGCGCGGGCCGCACGTCACCCGACGCGCGCACGGCGGCGTCCAGCGCGGCCTGCACGACCGCGACCCACACCTCGGACAGCGAGACGCACACCGTCCGCAACGTCGCCAGCCCCAGCAGGTCCGCGCTCGCGATGCGCAGCAACTCCTGCCGCCGCAACGACCTCGCCGCGGCGACCGCCCGTTCCAGCGCGTTGTGCCGGGCGACCGCGCTGCGCAGCGGGTTCCCCACCGTCATCGGGTCGCGCCCGACCAGCGCTTCGGTGTCCGCCAGCATCGGCAGCACCTCGGGGGCGCGCACCAGCAGGTCCGGCACCAGCTTCGAGGTGCCCAGCAGCGCCGCGAGCCGCTGCACGACCGCGCCCTCGTCCCGCAGCAGCCTGAGGTACCAGGGGGTTTCGGCCAGCGCCTCGGACACCTTGCGGTACGCCAGCAGCCCGCCGTCCGGATCGGGCGTGGTGGCGAACAGGTCCAGCAGCAGCGGCAGCAGCGCACCCTGGATGCGCGACCGGCGCGACATCCCCGCCGTCAGCGCCTGGATGTGCCGCAGCGCCCCGTCAGGCGCGGCGTACCCGAGCGCGGCCAGCCGGGCGACGGCCTCCTTCGTCGTCAGCCGCATCGCCTCGGTCGGCACGTTCGCGACGGCCTCCAGCAGCGGCCGGTAGAACAGCTTCTCGTGCAGCCTCCGCACCTGGTTGCCGTGCCTGCGGAACTCCGCGAGCAGCACCTGGCTCTCCGACAGCCGCCCCTCCGCCGACAGGCCCGTGGCACGGGCGAGCCAGCGCAGCCCGGCCACGTCGTCGTCCGCAGGGAACAGGTGCGTCCGCAGCATCCGCTGGAGCTGGAGCCGGTGCTCCAACGTCCGCAGGAACCGGTAGGAGCGGCCGAAGTCCACCGCGTCCTCACGGCCGATGTACCCGCCCTTGCCGAGCACCGCCAGCGCCTGCGTGGTCGCCGTGGTGCGCAACGACTCGTCACCGCGCCCGTGCACGAGTTGCAGCAGCTGCACCGCGAACTCCACGTCCCGCAGTCCGCCGCGGCCGAGCTTCAGCTCCCGCCGCACCAGTTCGCTCGGCACGTGCTCCTCGACGCGGCGGCGCATCGCCTGCACTTCCGGCACGAAGTTGTCGCGGTCCGCCGCCGTCCACACCATCGGCCGCACGACCTCCAGGTACTGCCGCCCCAGCTCCTCGTCACCGGCGACCGGGCGGGCCTTGAGCAGCGCCTGGAACTCCCACGTCCGCGCCCACCGCTTGTAGTACGAGGTGTGCCCGTCGAGCGTGCGGACCAGCGCGCCCGCCTTGCCCTCGGGACGCAGCGCGGCGTCGACCTCGAAGCACGCCTGGCCCGCGATCTGCATCATCGTGCTGGCCACGCGGGTCGCCGCGCCGAGGTCGCCCTCGCCGACGAACACCACGTCGACGTCGCTCACGTAGTTCAGCTCGCGGGCGCCGCACTTGCCCATCGCGATCACCGACAGCGTGCACTCGGCCGAGCGGTGGGTCTGGGCGAACGCCACGGCCAGCGCGGCCCGCAGCGCCGCCACCGCGAGGTCGGAGATCTGGCTGGCCACGTCGTCGTAGCCGACGAACGGCAGGTCCGGGTCGACCACGTGCGCCAGGTCGTCGGCCGCCACCAGGCACAGCAGCGACCGGTACTCCTGCCGGAGCACGCGGATCGCCTCCTGGTCGCGCAGCTCCGCGACGGCGTCGACCAGCGTCGGCGTGAACCGCTCGACGTCGACGGACTCGGTGCCCGCGAGCAGCCGCCACCGCCCGGCGTCGGCGACGAGGAAGTCCGACAGCGCGGTGGACGAGCCGAGCAGCGCGAGGAACCGGGCCCGGAGCACCTGGTCGGTCCGGAGCGCCCCGGTCAGCTCCGCCCAGCCGTCACCGAGCGCTTCGCGGACGCGGTCGACGCCGCGCAGCGCGAGGTCGGGGTCGGGGCTGCGGGACAGCGCCAGCAGCACCGGCTCCGCGCCGTCGGCCGGACGGCCGTCCGACCACCAGCCCGTCGCCCGGAGGTGTTCTTCACTGCGCGGCCCGGTCAGCCCGAACCTGGCGGGTGAAGCGGACGTGCGGGACGGATCGCTCATCACTTCCCACCGTAGTCCGGGTCACCGGGGGACGAGCGGTCAGCCCGCCACGATCAGGTAGAGCCCGAACAGCACCACGGCCGTGCAGGCCGCGAAGCTGACACCCGCGGTGATCGTGCCGTTCACGCCGTTCTCGCCGCGTTCGCGGGCGGCCTCCCGCGCGGACACCCCGCGCAGGCCGACCGAGAACAGCACGACGAGCCCGAGCACGACCCCGATGCTGACCGCGAAGACCGTGGCCAGCGCCATCCAGTCGACCTTCATGCCGCCACGTCCAGCTTGTGCGTCTCGGCCTGGGCCGCGATCTCGTCCACGACGTGCTCCGGCCGCACCGGCTCGCGCCGGGACAGCAGCCAGACACCGACCGCGACGGCGAGGCCGAGCACCGCCACCAGCACCACGCCGAACGTGCCCTGTCCCGCGAGCAGGCCCGCGAGCGCGCCGACGATGCCCGCGGCGGGCAGCGTGAACAGCCACGCCATCGCCATCCGGCCGGCGACGCCCCACCGCACGCCGTCGCGCTGGCGGCCGAGACCGGAACCCATGATGCCGCCGGACGCCACGTGCGTCGTGGACAGCGCGAAGCCGAGGTGCGACGACGCCATGATCACGGTCGCCGCGCTGGTCTGCGCCGCGAAGCCCTGCGGCGCCTCGATGGTGGTCAGGCCCTTGCCCAGGGTCTGGGTGATCCGCCAGCCGCCGAGGTAGGTGCCCAGGGCGATGGCGATGCCCGCGCTCAGGATCACCCACGTGGGCGGACCGGCACCGGGGTCGAGCGTCCCGGCGGTGATCAGCGTCAGCGTGATGATGCCCATCGTCTTCTGGGCGTCGTTCGTGCCGTGCGCGACGGACATCAGCGCCGCGGACGCCACCTGGCCGACCTTGAAGCCCTTGTCCGCCACCGACGGACGGGTCTTCCGGGTCAGCCGGTAGGTCAGGAACGTCGCCAGCAGCGCCACGATCCCCGCGACCAGCGGTGCCGCGATGGCGGGCACCAGCACCTTGTCCACGACCTTCGCGAAGTGCACGGCGTCCGCGCCCGACGACACCCAGGTCGCACCGATGAGGCCGCCGAACAGCGCGTGCGACGAACTCGACGGCAGACCGGCGTACCAGGTCACCAGGTTCCACACGATGGCGCCGATGAGGCCGCCGAACACGATCGCCGGGGTGATCTTGGTGTCGTCGACGATGCCGCCCGAGATGGTCTTCGCCACCTCGACCGACAGGAACGCGCCGACCAGGTTCAGCACCGCCGACAGCGCGACGGCGGTTCTGGGACGGAGGGCACCGGTCGCGATGGACGTGGCCATCGCGTTCGCGGTGTCGTGAAAACCGTTGGTGAAGTCGAAGGCCAACGCCGTGATGACCACGATGATGACTAGAAGTGAGGCATCCACTCTGATTCCCCCGGCTGAACCGACACAGTCGTGGGTGAACGCTACCTGTCGTTCCGGTAAACGCAGGCCCTGCGAACGCAGGGAGAAAGGTTCATCACACCAGTGGCAGCTCGATGCCCGTGTGCCCGCCGGGCTCCAGCTCGCCGCTGGTCAAGCGCACGAAGCGCTCCGTGAACGGCTGCCACACCTCGGCGACGTCGGCGTGGGCCTCGGCGAGGCGCTCGGCGTCGAACGTGCCGGGCCTCGCGAGCGCCGCGCTGTCGGGTGCGTGCAGCGCCCACTCCAGGACGATCTCGGGGGTCGTCTCGATGTGGAACTGCAACCCGTACGCGCTCTGACCGACGCGAAACGCCTGGTTGTCGTACTTGGGCGACGCCGCGAGGTGCTCGGCGCTCGGCGGCAGCACGTGCACCTCGTCCTCGTGGAACTGGATGACGTCCGGCGTCCACGGCAGGTCCGCGAACAGCGGGTCGCGGCTGGAGACGTCCCGCTTCGCGACCAGCATCACGCCCACCTCCGGCCCCTTCGGACCGCGGCGCACCTGCCCGCCGGTCGCCGCTGCCAGCAGCTGCGCGCCGAGGCAGATCGCGAGGGCGGGCACCTTCCTGGCCACCGACTGGGACAGCAGCTTGCGGGCGTCGGCCAGCCACGGGTACCGGGCGTCGTCCAGCGCGCCCATCGGGCCGCCCAGGCAGACCAGGCCCTGGTAGCCGTCGAGGGACTCCGGGGCTGGCTGCTCGTAGAGCCGGACGACGTCCAGTTCGGCGCCCGCTCCGGTCAGCCATTCTTCGAGCGTGCCCAGCGGGTCGGACGCGTCGGGTTGGAGCACGAGCAAACGAGGTGCGGTCACGCGTTCGAGCGTAGGTCGGACCCCTTCAGCAGGCGCAGGTGGCCCCGCTCAGGGCGCCCTCGACGGGGTAGCCCGCCGCCCGCCACGCCGTGATGCCGCCGGAGAGCCGCTTGACCCGGAAGCCCAGCCCCGCCAGCGCCAACGCGCCCTTGGTGGCGGCGTTGCACTGGAAGCTCTCGCAGTAGCAGACGTAGACGAGGCTCCGGTCCAGGTCCTTCGTGGTCGTCTCGTCCACCTCGCGGTAGGGGAGGTTGATCGCCGTGGGGATGCGCGCGTCCGCGAACGCTTGCGCACCACGGGTCTCGACGAGTTGGAAGCCGGCGGCCGTGCCCGCCCGCAGGTCGCGGACCACGTCTTCGGGATCGGCGTCGAAGGCGAGTTCGGCCGCGAAGAACGCGGCGGCGGTGGCGGGGTCGGCGGGCGGGAAGCGCAGCGTGTTCGTCACGTCCACGATCCTGCTCGGTCGGGCGTCCCGGTCCCATGCGGAAGTCCAGCCGTCGAGCGGGTTCTGCCTACGATTCCCCCGTGGAACTCGACGAGGTCGACTGGAAGCTCATCGGGCTGCTCCAGGAGGACGGGCGGCTGACGTTCACCGAACTGGGCAGGCGGGTGTCGCTGTCCGCGCCCGCCACGACCGAGCGGGTGCGGCGGCTGGAGCAGCTCGGCGTGATCGTCGGGTACCGCGCGGTCGTGGACGTGCGACGGCTGGGGCTGCCCGTCGAGGCCGTGGTGCGGGTGCGCGTGCGGTCGTTGGACACGCCGCGGTTCCGGGAGCGGATCGTGGTGCTGCCGCAGGTGCTGGACGCCGACCACGTGACCGGCGACGACTGCTGGGTGCTGCGGGTCGTGTGCCGGTCGACCGGCGACCTGGAGGCGTTCGTCGAGCAGGCCCAGAGGTACGGCGACACGACCACGTCGCTGGTGTTCTCGTCGCCGGTGCGGAACCGGGCGGTCGGGCGGGAGACGGTGAACGGCGTCCCCCACCCGTGACGGTGTTCGACCGGGACCGGCTCAGGGTTCGGTGGTGAAGGCGAGTTCGGTGGCGTCCAGGACGGGCCGGAAGCCCACGCGCTGGTAGAGGGCGTTCGACGTGGGGTTGGCCAGGTCGGTGTAGAGCAGGACCTCGGTGGAGCCCGCCTTCCTGGCCCAGGCGCAGACGGCGGCGGTGACGGCGGCGGCGTACCCGTGACCGCGGTGCTCGGGCGGGGTGTAGACGGGGGCGATGCGGGACATCGCGTGCACCGGTGCGCTGGTGGCGGCCCAGGAGACCGGCACGTCGTCGACCTCCCAGAGCACGTGGGCGTCGCCGTGGTCGATCTGGGCGCGGATCTCGGCGGCGTGGTCGGCGTCGGCGGGCAGGTGGGACATGGCCTCCTGGATGAACGAGCGACGCCAGCGACCCAGGAGGTCCGCGTCGTCCGCGGTGGCGAGGCGCATCCGCCCCGGCACGTCCGGGACGACCAGGGTGTCCAGGCGGAACAGGCGCAACGCCATCGCCTCGGTGACGCCGCACCCCGTCCGGGCGCTCCAGGCCGCGGCGAACGCCTCAGCCGTCCGGCGGTCGCCGGTGACGCCGGTGGGTTCACGGTCGAGTTCCAGCAGGAGCCGTACGAGGTCGTCGACCAGGTCGAGGGGTGCGGCGCTCACGACCAGCGGGTGGGGCGGCATCCGGAACGCGGCACAGACGAGGTCGGAACCGCGGTGGGCGGTGATCAACGTGTCCGGGGGCGCCTCGGAGGTCGAGCGGGCCAGCCTGTGGGCGATGGCGGTGAGCGCCACCGTGTGCCGCACCGGGTCGGCCGTGTAGAACGCCTCCGTCGCGGCCCAGAAGTCGGCCAGCTCGTCGTGCACCACGAAGTCGGGCATGACATCGGACCGTAACGCACAAAGCCCTCAGGGGGAGTCCCATAAAGGAACTCCCCCTGAGGGAAAAATTGTCCCGCAGCGACCTACTCTCCCACACCGTCACCAGTGCAGTACCATCGGCGCAGGAGGGCTTAACTACC